>CASTST010000028.1 GCA_949451655.1 uncultured Eubacteriales bacterium
TGCTGCTGTCCCCTGTGTATTTTCACAGGGATTTTTATTTGAAAGAACACCGCACTAAAATTCCCCTTTCCTTAAAAACTTGGAAAGGATTTTTTATTTATGAAAACCTCTAACTCTGATAAGCTTCGCCGCCTGACGGCTGTCGCAATGTTTTGTGCCCTAGCATACATATGCATGTTCGTATTTCGTATTAAAGTATCTTTCCTTACATTCGATGCTAAGGATGCAGTAATTACAACCGGCGCTATGTTTTTCGGTCCCCTCACTGCTTTGGTTTCTTCTGCCGTTGTTGCTTTGCTTGAACTGATCACAGTCAGTGATACCGGCATTTACGGATGCATTATGAACTTCATTTCCAGCGCCGCTTTTTCTGTAACAGCTTCTCTTATTTACAAATATCGGAGAAAGCTTTCCGGTGCCATTACCGCGCTTGTCGGTGCCGTGATTGCTATGGTTGCCTGCATGATGGTAGCAAATTTGCTAATCACTCCCTTTTATATGCATGTTACCGTCAGCGATGTACGCGGACTGATTCCAACACTTCTCTTCCCCTTTAACTTAACAAAAGGATTTTTGAACGCTTCCCTGGTTTTACTGCTCTACAAGCCTGTTACACGGGCGCTTCGCGCTTCCGGGCTTGTACGTATGCAAAACACCGATACTCCTGTTAAAACCCGTAAAACAACGATTATTATTGCCATTATAGCAGCAGTGCTGGTAATCATCAGTATTCTTGTATTCCTCATGCTGCTGAACGGTCAATTTGAACTATACAGAACATAACAAATTTGCCCCGAACTTGCTGTTCGGGGCTTCTTTTATTGTATTATGATTTATGATTCTACACACCCTATTATTTACAGAAAATGCTTGCTTTTTTTATGCAGATCATGTAAAATATGATGAGTTTATGTTTAAAGGAACCGAATACTAATGATTGCTTCCATAAAAGATATACTATCTGTCTTTTTATGTTCCATGCTTCCAATCATCGAACTGCGCGGCTCAATTATCCTAGGCGCCGGATTGAATCTTCCCTGGTGGCTCAATGCCGCTGTGAGCGTTGTCGGCAATATGCTTCCCATTCCTTTTATTTTAATTTTTATTCGTCGTATTCTCCATTGGATGGCACATACCAAAGTCCCATTTCTCTCGAAGGTTGCTCTTTGGATTGAAAACAAAGCACACAAGAACACAAAAAAAGTCATGCGCTATGCCACATTCGGCTTATTTTTATTTGTAGCGATCCCGCTGCCCGGTACAGGGGCATGGACAGGCGCACTTGTTGCCGCAATGCTTGACATGCGTATTAAAAAATCCCTCCCTGCTATTTTCCTTGGTGTATTATGCGCCTGCGCAATTATGACCTTAGCCAGCTATGGTTTTGTTGGATTTTTAAGTTTTTTAACAAAAATTTGAGGTATTGCCTTTATGTCAAACAAACCCAAACTAAGAGAACATATTTTTTACTTTGACTATCTTAGAATCATTGCTGCCATAAGCGTCATTTATATGCATGTGGCGGCAGTTCCTCTGCGGGAAGGAATAAACATGCAGTGGCAGATGATGAACGTATGTACAAGCTTTGCTTTTACAGCAGTTCCTTTGTTTTTCATGATGTCAGGCTATCTGCTTCTCTCCAACGCTAAAACAAGCGACATTATGGTTTTACTGAAAAAAAGAATTCCCCGATTGGTCGTTCCACTCATTGGCTGGACCATTGTTGCTGCTGCATGGCTTGCATTCAGCGGACACAACTTCACTGTAAAAACAATCACAGATCAGCTTGTTTCCGCATTGAATACGCCCGTTATGATCCATTTCTGGTATATGTATACGATTATTGCACTTTACCTGATTTCTCCTCTTCTTTATGGCGCAATCCATTCATTGGATAAAAAGGGGCATATATTTGTACTGGTTTTGATCGGACTGGTTTCTCTGAAAACAATTTTACAGGTGCTTCTGCCTAATCAAATTGCTGTCTTTACGAACATTGATTTTATCTCAAAAATGGAATTTTTCGGCGGGCATTTATGCACGTTTATTTTAGGATATTATCTTGGTTCCAGCAAACAAAAAATACCGAACTGGATCTTATTGGTAATTGGAGCGCTAACCTTGGGTACGATAATTATAGGCACAGCTCATTTATCAACCGGAGCCGGAACCTATACAACGGACTTCCAAAATCAAAATTCCGGCTTTGAAATCGTCCTTGCCTCCTGCATTTTCCTTCTATTTAAACAAAATTGCAACAAGGAAATAAAATGGCTGAAACCAATTGTAACATCTGCTGTTTCACTATCTCTTTCCGTCTATATGATGCATAATATTCTTCTTAGTATGTTTTATGCCGTTGGTATCAGCCCACACACAAAATTAGAGGTAACGCTGGTTACAATAATAAATTTTGCGATTTGTATGATTGTTCTGAAAACCGTAGCCACCATTAAGCCAATATGCTATATTGCTACCGGAATGACTTACCAAGCGGCGTGCAGCAGCTGCAACTGGATTTATACCTATCGCTGGATAAAAAACTACATTTGTAAAAGCAAAAATACTTCCCTTCCTACACAATAAAATCTGATAAAAATCCATGGATTCCATCCATGGATTTTTTGTGGAAGCTATATACAAATGCAATTCTTTCTAATATGACTGCAAATGCATATCTCTCTCAAATGAATATCATACTATTTTTAAAACATAAACGGGAGGGCAAATATGCTCTACGACTATATACTGCAGCACGCATCTGCTGCAATTGCGGGGCTGAAAGCAGGAAGCTTATTCCGTGTACCGAATCAATTGTGGAACGCCGAGAGCGGTACTATGCAGTACATCTGCAATGTATACCCGTGCAGATGTCCCAGCAATCTGTTCTGCTGTATCTTTATAATCCCGAATTGTTAAACAATGTACTGACATGCCCGGAAAATATATTCTTTATGAGACATTTGGGATATCCACCGAACCCAGATAAATATCTACCAATGTTGCTGAAAAAAATCTGTGACGGGAACACGTTTCCGCATGAAATCGGATTATTTTTAGGATATCCTCTGCGAGATGTTGAAGGATATATTGCAAATAAAGGTCAAAACTGCCTGTATAACAAATACTGGAAAGTATACCATGATGTGGAACGAACAAGGCAAAAGTTTGACAGATATGATGCCTGTAAGGAGCGCTGTAAGAATGCCCGGCAGACAGGTGCAGCTTTTGAAGAAATCCTTCAGTTATATCAATAACGCCAACGCAATCCAAGATTGCGGAGGGTGCCCCGAAGTCTTGTTATTCTCATCACAATAAAAAGGTGTAAAACCGATTCGTTTTACACCTTTACTATTTTAATATTAGCCTTCTGCTCCAGGTTCTTTACCCAGCAGTTCAGTTACAAACTCTTTCCAGAGGTTTGCGATAGAAGCGTTCGGAAGCCATCCATTTTCCTCCGTACGCCCTGCATGCTGGTCGCTACCGGACGGAATATAGGTCAGCTTTTGATATGCATCACTCTTCTCAACCCGCTCCTGCAAAATTCCCTGATCCATATTGTTCTTGAATTCTGCCGCAGACATTGCATCTACTTCCGCTTTGACCTGCTGATTTAACGCATCCAATTCATCCAATAAAGCTTTGTTTTCTTCATTCTGATAATTGGTAAATACCGCTGTAATGGGATAATAAGAATCCAGATTCTGCTGTTTTGCAGCATCCCAGTATTTCATAGATACGCCGTAATCGGGGTATGTAATAAACTCGTTTCCGGTATCCTGCAAATTCATCTTATATTCATCGCTGAGCTGCACAATAATGTTTTCATTTTCTTCGTCATACTTCCAGTGCGTTCCCTTAGCGCCATACTGCAGCATCGTCCGCATTTCCGTATCTGTATTGAGCAGTGTGAGAATTTCCATAGCACGGGGCACACTCTTCGTATAAGAACTTATACCGAATACTGCCTGGCAGTATTCTTCCTTTGTGCCTCTGGGAGCCTGATGAATATTGATATAATAATCATCTTCATATGCTTTGATATCCTCCGGCGTTCCTTTAATAAAGCCAACACCAAATTCACCAACATTGTCAGAAGTAGAAACATAGCCCTTTTCTACATAAGATTTATAAAGATATGTACTCTGGACATAATTGTTCATGCTGAAAATGTTTCTGAAAACATTTTTTACATCCACATCATAAGTGCTGTCCTTCGTGATACGGGAAGCAATAACAGAAAACGTTTGTGTATCCTGACCGGACCAGTACTCATAGCTGCTGGGTTCATAAACACCATATACCGGTGTTACATCCGGATGATAGGAAGCAACATCTTCAATGAACTGCTGCGTATTTTCCATGGAAGTGAGCGTTGCCGGATCCAGATATTCCTCTTCAACCAGACGCTTATTTACCAGGAAATAAGTATATTCACCGATTGCATGATTATTGGGTATTCCATACGTTGTGCCGTCAATTGCGGCAGCAGTCAAGAAGTCCGGGAAAATATAAGACTTCAATACTTTGGAACTGCCGGACAAGGATTCATCCAACGCAGACAGATACATATTATTTGCATAATACTCATACTCATCCAGCCCACGCATCAGGAAAATATCCATCTGTGTAGCCTCTACATGAGGGTACTGGGGAGCACTGTTGACAATCAGACTATATTTAGAATCTGCTTCATTGGTCTTTTTGGTAGTTTCAGCAGCAGTGGTAGCGTCCACTCCGTTTTTGGCATTTTCAATTTCCTGCTTGCGCTTTTCGATCTCTGCCTTTTCCTGCTCTTCAATTCTGGTTTCAATTGCATGAACCTGCTCTTTTACAGCTTCATCATACTCATCCTCCGGAATTGCATACAGCTTAATTGCCGTATCATACAAAGGCTGGGTGATCTGATTGATTGCTTCTTCGGTCAGTGCAATCGCTTCCTCAGTTGTATCCGGGCTGGTAGGTACCCACAGTGTCAGCGTCATGCTGGAACGGGTAACTACTGCACCGCCTTCTTCATCCGTAGTGTCCGTACCAGCATTGGCGCCGCCGTTGCTGTTGTTTGCACAGCTGCTCAACAAACCTGTACTTGCAAGCATGCAGATGCACAACAAGACACATAAAAACTTGTGTTTCATCAGGAATCCTCCTCAAGATATATGCATATGTAACTAATTCTATTTTACACCATTCGAAATGCGCTGTCAAGCAAATTTTGGCTTGTCAGCCGCTCTCAAGACATAGATTAACGGCTTGTTCATATGGATTGTGCGTTTGGCACATGATTGCCGCTCTGTTTTTGTTATGAATGTCTTAGAATACTGTAATCCTATACATTTTTTGCCAGTGGATCATGTGCTGATTATACAAATAAAATGAACATCCCACATTTCCCGACAATGGGAATGGACAGATACACAGCCTCTACTGTAATCAGTCCAGGAAATCCTTCAGCCGTTTGGATCTGCTGGGGTGCCGCAGCTTGCGCAGCGCCTTAGCTTCTATCTGCCGGATTCGTTCTCTGGTTATATTAAATTCCTTGCCCACTTCCTCCAAGGTATGTGTACGTCCATCGTTCAAACCGTAACGCAGCTTCAATACATGCTCTTCACGAGGTGTCAGCGTATGAAGGACTTCACGGATCTGTTCCCGCAGCATTGCATAGGACGCCGCCTCCTGGGGGGCGGGAGAATCGTCATCGGGAATAAAATCGCCAAGGTGGCTGTCTTCTTCCTCACCGATCGGCGTTTCCAAAGATACGGGATCCTGTGCAATCTTCATAATTTCCCGTACTTTGTCGGGAGACATTCCGATTTTTTCCGCAACTTCATCTGCAGACGCTTCGTGACCAAGCTCCTGCAACAGCTGCCGCTGATAGCGGGATACCTTGTGAATAGTTTCCACCATATGCACAGGAATACGGATTGTGCGTGCCTGATCGGCAATCGCACGGGTAATCGCCTGCCGAATCCACCAGGTAGCGTATGTGGAAAACTTATATCCTTTGGTATAATCGAATTTCTCCACCGCTTTCATAAGACCCAGATTGCCTTCCTGGATCAGATCCAGGAAAAACATTCCTTTTCCTACATAACGCTTTGCGATACTGACAACCAGCCGCAGGTTTGCCTCAATCAGCATTTGCTTTGCCTGGGGATCTCCCTGCGCCATTTTTTCTGCAACTTCCAGTTCCTGCTCTGCGTCAAGCAGCGGCACTTTTCCGATTTCTTTCAAATACATCCGCACCGGGTCGTCAATGGTAAGCCCCTCTTGCTGGAGCATTTTCTCCATATCTTCGGCGCTCTCGTTTTGACCGACTTCCGTCTCAATTTCTTCAAATTCTGCCGGATTTTCGTAGCTGATTACCTCGATTCCACTTGCCTCCAACTGATCGTAAATCCGCTCGATCTGATCAATATCACAGTCGGCAAACTCAATTGCCTCCATAATGTCCGAATTGGATAAGGAACCTTTCGCCTTGCCTTTTTCAATCAGTTCCTTAATGTCCAACGGTTTCTTTTCCTGCTCCATTTCAACAACCTATGCCTTTCTCTGTATTTGTACCGTACGACACAAATACTGCGCGAAAAAAGTATATTTGGAGAGAGGCTGCTCCATTTTTCACGCTGTCCTCCAATTTATGTAAATATATTTTTACTGTTCTTTGCGCCGGCGTTCTATCAACGTCGCCAGATCATCTTCCGCTCCGGCTGTCTTTTCGCGGATACGCTCTGCTTCTTCCTGCAATTTTTTCACTGCATCCATAAAAACTGCATTTCCGTTATCAGACAGTTTCCGACGCGCCGCAGCATATTTTGCCGCCTCTGAAACTTCATCCTGCGAGAAAAACTGCGACAGCATGGCAACGTCAAATCCGCCGTTCTGATGACACTCTGTAATGGTTGCAAACAGCTTTTTATTGAGCCCTGTATAAAAGTCGTCCGCAGTTAAAAGATGATCCCGACAGACTTTTTCGATATATTCGGGAAAAGCCAGCATCATTCCCAGCACCATCCGTTCCAGTGAATCGGAAGTGCGCTCCTTCATCTGATCCGGATTGATGCGGTTGGCGCTTCCGGAAGTTTGGCGAAGAATCTGCTCGCGCCGCTCCTTTTTATAAGCAGCCGCCCATCTTCTTATGATGCTCTCAACCTCTGCTTTTATGCTTTTTACGTCTACATCCATTTGTCTGGCAGTTCGCTCCGCATAAATATCCTGCTCTATAGGAGAAGGCATCGCCGCAATTGCCTCGCAAAGGGAGCGGACTGCCCGCACCTTTTCCTCCGGCTTTGCAATATCAAATTTTTGCAGCGTTTTTTCAATTTTATAGTCAAACGGGGCTTTGCTGCCGGATAAAACCCTGGAAAAGCTCTCTGCGCCGAATCGCTTGATATACTCATCCGGGTCCTTCGCGCCGGGGATATTCAGCACCCGTGCGTTCACGCCCGCCGCATCCAAAAGGCGGAGCGCCTTATCGGCGGCACGCTGCCCCGCTTCATCGCTGTCATAGGAAATAACAACCTTATCGGTATATTTTTTCATAAGCCTGGCTTGCTCCGGCGTAATTGCAGTGCCAAGCGTTGCCACGGCATTCTGAAATCCTGCGGCGTGTAGTGCAATAACGTCCATATATCCTTCGCACAGGATCAACCCGTCGGACGCATGATTTTTCGCATAATTCAAAGCAAACAGATTCTTACTTTTTTTAAATGCCGGCGTGTCTGCGGAGTTCAGATATTTTGGCTGACCGTCTCCCAACACTCTGCCACCAAAGGCAATCACATTGCCGGCAACATCAATAATGGGAAACATAATCCGTCCGCGAAAGCAATCGTAAATACTTTTCTCATTTTTTCGGCTGCGCTGGCACAGATACCCTTCCGTCATTTCCTCATCGGTAAATCCTGCACTGCGCAAATGATCCCGCAAAGTGGAAAAGCTGTCCGGCGCATATCCAAGTCCAAACCGCTTTATAATACTTCCGGAAAGCTGCCGCGTTTCAAGGTATGCTCTGCCCCATTGACCAGCCGGTTGAGACAACTGACTGCGGAAAAATTTTGCTGCCGTCAGATTCATCTGCAGCACCCGCGCACGGGTCACGCCGCCGGGCTTTACGTCATCCTCCGGCAGCGTCATCCCGCAGCGATCCGCCAAAAAGCGCAGAGCGGGAACATAATCCAGATTTTCCATGCGCATGATAAAGCTGACCACATCGCCGCCCGCGCCGCAGCCATAGCAGAAAAAGTGCCCGCCTTCCCCGGTATAAACGGTAAAAGACGGCGTTTTTTCACTGTGAAAGGGGCAGCAGGCTTTCAGATTGGAGCCTGCACGTTTCAGCGGTATATAGGAACCGATCACGTCTTCGATACTGTTTCTGTATTTTAAATCTTCTATTACACCTGCCGGTATCATTCGTCCCGATTCCTTTCTGCATAAACCCTATACACCGATTTATGCGTGATTCACCCTTCAGTATTCCAAATTTCAATAATCCGGCGTCTGCCAAACAGCGGGAATAAATATTTTCTTATATGTATCAATGGCGAACCGGTCCGTCATACTGGATATATAATCGCAAACACACCGCTCCACCGATTCGTGCTTTGTGTTTTCATAATAAAACGGAGACATTTTGTCCGGATTTTTCACAAAATAATGAAACAGTTCTTCCAGCATGGTCTGTGCCTTGGATTCTTCCCCTTTGGCAATCGGATTGCGGTACACTGCGTCAAAGAGGAAATCACGCAAATCGTTCATTGCCTTGCCCACATCGGGCGTTATGGAGATCTCAGGTTTATCATGACTTGCTTCAATAACGGCGGTGACCATCGTATTGATCCGCTCGCCATGCCTGCGCCCCAGCACATCCAGAATAGATGCAGGAATATCGTCCAACGAGAGAATCCCTGCACGGCACGCATCGTCAATATCATGGTTTATGTATGCAATCCGGTCGGCGAATTTCAGAATTCTTCCTTCAAGGGTAGCGGCCTGACAGTCGCCGGAATGGTTTAAAATTCCGTCACGTACTTCCCAGGTGAGATTCAGCCCTCTGCCGTCTTTCTCCAGTTTTTCTACCACCCGCAAGCTCTGCTTATAATGGGTAAATTCCTTATCAAAGCATGCCTGCATCACAATTTCGCCTGCATGACCGAACGGCGTATGCCCTAAATCATGCCCGAGGGCACCCGCCTCGCACAAATCCTCGTTCAGCATCAGCGCACGGCATATAATCCGCGCAATCTGTGTGACCTCCAACGTATGGGTCAGTCGTGTCCGGTAGTGATCATCCACCGGGAATAAAAAAACCTGGGTTTTATGCATGAGCCGGCGGAACGCTTTGGAATGAATGATCCGGTCGCGATCCCGCTGAAATTCCGTCCGGTTCTGACAGGGGACATACGGATGCTCCCTGCCTCGGGTGTTGCAGGTTAAAAACGCATAAGGAGACAAATTTTGTTTTTCCCGCTCGCAAAACAACTCTGCTACTGTCATACGCAGCTCCATTCCTGCCATTTAGTGGCAATAACATAAAGTCACTAATATCTATTATCTGCCGTTCATTTGTTCTTGCTCTATAAAGGCATCAAGAGATATACCGTAATCATCACACCCGTTTGGAAACATTTTTCGCGCCTCTTTCATAGGCATCCCATATGTCAATTCATGATTGTCTGTTCGAGTTCCATATCCAGCGCAAACACTTCCAAAATTAAATTCACAGGTTCGACAACACTTTTTAACTAATTTATCACCTTTTTCAGCCTTCATTTGCCATAAAATATCATTTTCCATAAGCAACTCCCAAACCCCGATATTAGTTTTTGAGGCATTCACACATACAGAATTCATCAGATCAGAAAATCATAAACATTCTACTTATAATATACGCACAAATTTGCTTTTTTACTTTTTTCGACTGCTCTGACACAAAATGTTTACAAATAGAGTTTGTTTATTCTCCAGCCGCCCCCTGAGACGCCCGTTCTTCCGTGCGCAGAAGCATAACGCTTCCGCGTCCTGCACTTACTTCCCGCACCATTTCTTCTACAAGCGCCGCTCTGCCCGTCTCAATTGCCGCTGTGATTTTCACCTCGCTGCCAAATTCAGCAGCATCCTGCATAGCGCCAAGCCCGGCAAGCTGCATATTGATTTTCTGATATTCACTGTAACCGCAGCAAATTTTCAATACGGAAAATTCTTCCATAGACGCAAAGCCCGCCGCATCCAACGCCTGCTTCGCCGCAGCGGAATATGCGCGCACAAGTCCGCCGGCGCCGAGTAAAGTACCGCCGAAATACAGGGTGACAACCACACATAAATCTGTTGCACCGGACATTTTCAATACGTTCAGCACAGGAATACCCGCCGTCCCCTGTGGTTCTCCGTCATCCGAATACCGGGCATGGGTGCCGCCGTCGATATAATACGCCCAAACATTGTGGGTTGCGTCTTTATACATTGCCTTGCGCTGTGCAATAAGTGCCTGCGCTTCCTTTTCATCCTGCACCGGCGCGGCATAGCCGATAAAACGTGACCGCTTCTCCTCCAGCTCTGTTTCAGCCGCGCCGGCAAGGGTGATGCGCTTTTTCCCCTGCTCCATGTCTACACCTCATACTCTGCAAAACGTCCCTGCAATTTTTTATCTCCAAGCAGCGTCACATAAATCCCATCATCCCGGTATTCCACCTGCACATTTTCTCCTGCGCCATACAGCTCGCTGAGTTTGTCCCCCGCACAGGCAGGTAGCAGCAAATGCATTTCTTTTCTGCCCTGATTGGCAAGCTGTTCCAATTTCTGGGACAGCAGTTCCAAGCCCTCTCCGTTTTTTGCAGATACGAATGCAAACGCACCGTTTGCATCGCTCGCAATACGCCGCATCTGGGCAAGCTTATCCTCATTTTCCAGGCAATCGCATTTGTTGAATACATACAAGGTCGGTTTTCCTGCTGCGCCCAGTTCTTCCAGCAGCTTTTCGGTAATAGCAAGATGCGCTGCAAAATCCCCATCGGACGCATCACATACAATCATCAGGATATCTGCCCAAACCGCCTCATCCAATGTGCTTTTAAAGGCTTTAATCAGGTGATGGGGCAGGTTCCGGATAAACCCTACAGTATCTGTCAGAAGAATTTTTGTACCGCCCGGCAGCATATACTGGCGCGTGGTAGGATCCAACGTTGCAAACAACTTATCCTCGGCAAAAATTCCCGCATCGGTGAGCGCGTTCATCAAAGTGGATTTGCCTGCATTGGTATATCCAACAATGGCGCACTTGCAGATACCGGACCGTTCTCTTGCGCTGCGGATTGTGTTCCGGTTTTTCTCAACCCGGCGCAGTTCTTCTTCCAGGTGCAGCACTCTGGTTTTCATCCGCCGCCGGTCAATTTCCAATTTGGATTCACCAGGACCTCTCGTTCCGATTCCACCGCCCAGCCGGGACAAATCCTTTCCCTTTCCCATCAGTCGGGGCGCGGTATATTTCAGTTGTGCCAGTTCCACCTGCAACCGACCTTCTGCACTGCTGGCACGCCCGGCAAAAATATCCAGAATCAAAATGCTTCTGTCTATAACAGAAACATCCGTTTCCATTTCATCCTCAATTGCCCGGATTTGAGAGGGCGTCAGTTCAAAATCAAACACCGCAAGCTGGGCGCCGGTATTTTTGCAGGTATCGGAAAGTTCCTGTATCTTCCCGCTTCCTATCCCAAAACGGCTGTCGGCAGACGGGCGCAGCTGGGTTACTTTTCCGACAACGGTCCCTCCCGCTGTATCCAGAAGGCGGGCGAGTTCGTCCAGAGAAGCAAGACAATCCTCCTCGCCGCCCTGGGGATAAATCGACACAAGGACTGCCCCGCGCGACTCCTGCTGTATATTTTCCTGTAATTTTTCTTCCATATGTTTTATGCCTCACATCATCATTTGCGTAGTATCTGCAACGAAAAAACCGGACAAGGCGGTGCTCCGCCCTGTCCGGAATCGGTGATGCTGCTTATTTGCCTGCTGCTTCAAGACGGCGCTTGAATTTGTCAACCCGTCCGCCGGAATCTACAAACTTCTGCTTTCCGGTAAAGAAGGGATGGCATTTGGAGCAAATTTCAACACGGATCTCACCGTTTGCGTCGCTCTTGGTGGAGCGAGTAACAGCCGTAGCGCCACATGCGCAGCGGATTGTCACTTCTTTGTAATCTGGATGAATTCCTGCTTTCATTTCGCGTACATGCCTTTCTCTCAAATTTACGGAAGACAGTCTTATGCCGCATACACGGAACATCGGAACGCTTCCGGCTTTTCACAGTAGCTTTAATTTTATCACCAAAGCCCCAAAATGTCAATACCTTTACACAAAAAACTGCAATATTTTTTAAATTCGCGTTCCGATTTCCTCACGCAGACGGGATATAATCTTCTTTTCCAGGCGGGATATGTAGGACTGGGATATTCCAAGCATGTCCGCCACCTCTTTCTGCGTCCGTTCCCTGCCGCCGCCAAGACCATACCGCAGCTTGATAATCAGTCGTTCTCGCTGATCCAACTCCGCAACCGCCGCATGCAAAATTCGCTCGTCCTCATCCTTCTCCAGATTCTGACTGATACTGTCGGCATCGCTTCCCAGCAGATCGGACAAAAGCAGTTCATTTCCGTCCCAGTCCGTATTGAGCGGTTCGTCAATGGAAACATCTCCCCGATGTCCGGTATTTTTCCGGATATACATCAGAATTTCATTTTCTATACAGCGGGAAGCATATGTAGCCAGCTTAATATTTTTATCCGGTTTGTATGTGTTGATTGCCTTGATCAGCCCGATTGTACCGATGGAAATTAGATCCTCAATTCCTGTTCCCGTATTTTCAAATTTTCTCGCAATATATACCACAAGCCGCAGATTGTGCTCAATTAAAACCTTGCACATTCCCCTGTCTTGGGTAAGCTGCGCAATCACCTGCGCCTCCTCCTCCGGAGAAAGCGGCGCCGGCAGCGTCTCCGGTCCGTTAATATAAAATTCATTGCCCTCCGGACTGCCCGCCGCAAGATATGCGGCAATCCGTTTGAGCTGCATCCATACGCTTTTCACTGTTTTTCCCACATGCATTGCTTTGTACCCTTTCCTTTCGCCGAAGTGAATTTTCCTGTTTATGAAGCAATCGACGCCGGCGCTGTTGCCGGAAACCCGCCGAAATATACTGCAGTGCAGTCTGACAGCGCTATATAGCACTGCACATTCTCTGCACGCCTGCCGGAGCCTGCCGTCACCTTGTCCGGACGGAATGCCGCGCAAAGCGCCCCGCCGGAACTGTTCTTCACCGGAATGATCCGGAACCGAATGTTATTTTCTGTGAGCCGCTGTGCATCACATTCCAGAAGCGCACGTACATTCTCACTTCCGATCAGCTTTTTTCCAAGTGCTGCCGACATTAGAATGACAGGATCTCCCGAAATGGGCTCACGCATCAAGTTCCCGCTGTCACACAATGCATCCAGTCGAATATGATTACCTGCATATTCAACGGAAAGCGCCAGCGTGGACGCGCCTTTTTTCGCAGTAATCAGCCGCACGGTAATATAAACAGCACCCGCTGCTGCTGCCGCTGCGCCAATCCAGATACTGCCGCTGCCGCTCTGTGCATATGTATTGCCGCCCTTTCCCAGCGACAGAACCGCAGTCATCAGTCCGCCAAGGAGCGCACCGCAGCCCCAGATCAATGCGCTTTGCTTCAGTATTCCCCGCAGCCCGCCGCATCTTCCATAGGAGATCAGGCACATGAAGAAGCTTGCCGCGCCTGCCGATATGTACTGCCACACACCTTGAATTCCCACAGCAATACTGACCACTGCATAAACTCCCCCCAGCGCAGCGGCGGCAGACATGCGCAGCGCACGCCGCGGCTTGCAGCCCAGCAATCCCGCTGCCCACAAAGAAATAAAATCCATACTGAAATTGATGGCGAATAAAACATCTGCATACAAAACCGTTTCCAGCGCACTCACCTCCTCGGATTCACAAATGCCCGTCCGATAATTTTCTGCTTCAGTATATGTAACGCACGCACTTGTTATGCCTGCATATAGTATATAGAAGCGCGCGCCCTTTTTTTGTCGCCGACTGTTGCATAAAAATCAGATTTCGCCTACACACTTTGCTTCCATTTTTACAAAACAGTCTTTCTTCCCCCAATTGCACCGCTGTTTTTTGTTCTATTTTGTCTAAACTTTGAATAAATTAGAAATATATATTGACAGATTCGCTTTTGATAGGTAAAATAATAAAGTACTAACGCAGTTAATAATTATATTGAAAGGTAATGGATTTTTATGAAAAGACTTCTCGCGCTGACCATGGCAGTCATTATGCTGCTCTGTCTTGCAGCATGCGGCAAAACAGAATCCGGCGACACCGGTAAGGACACTTCCGATAAACAGGAAGAAGCAAAATACACGCTGCTCAACGAAGGCACACTGACAATCGGTTCCGAAATCGGCTACCCGCCTTTTGAACAGTACGCTGACGACGGCGTAACTCCGATCGGATATGATATTGACCTTGCAAACGAGCTGGGCAAACGTCTGGGGCTGGACATCCAGTTCATCAACACTGGCTTTGACGTAATCGCCGACAACCTTGGTGTAAACTATGATGTAATCATTTCCGGCTACACCATCAACGACGACAGACTGGAACAGATGCTGTTCTCCGAGCCTTACATAGATAACTTCCAGGCAATCGTTGTCCGCGCGGACAGCGAACTGACCGCTGATTCTCTGACTGATATCAACGGGCATTCCATCGCTTTCCAGAAAGGCACCACCACAGATGAAATCGTGGATAAGCTGATTACTACAGGTTCTGTTGAATGTACCTCTGCTGCAAATGAGAAAATTCTCACCTGCTTCCAGCAGCTTGCCAATGAAGAAGTGGACATGGTTGTCTGCGACAGCACTGTTGCAAACGTACACCTTGCAAATAACAGCGATGCATACAAAATCATTTTTGTGGACGAGAGTTCTCCCGAACAGTTCGGTATCGGTATTCCCAAAAGCAACCCCGAATTGCAGAAAGCAATCAACGATGTTATCAAAGATCTGAAAGAAGAAGGATTCTTTGACGAACTGAACTCCACCTGGTTCTAAACAATGCATAAGGAAAGCGGCACATAGATTGCCTCTATGTGCCGCTTTTCATCATAATAAGCAGGCTTATTATTGCTTTGTGCTTCGCACAAAGCACGCGAAAAGCCACTTCGCTTGCAATCTAATGTTTCGTATTTTCTCTCCAATCATCAACCGAGAGGTGCCGATTTTGAAAAAAGGTAAAAAATTTCTAATTTGCGCCGGCATATTTGCCGTCTGCGCACTGCTGGCATGGGGAAGTTATTTTGCATTTTCCCGCACAGGATTATCTGTGAGCATTGCGCCGCCCATTATTGTATTTGCCATTTTATTTACGCTGATTTGCGGAATTGTTTCCCGCTGGGTGCCCCAGTCCAGGTTCCTCCACTTTTTCTATTTTCGCGACTGGGAAAATAAAAGCAAAATTCTGATCATCACACTGGTGGTTTTGTTTATCATCTCCACCGTTTTGTGCGCCTTGAAGCCCTCTGAAGAAGAAATGATTCAAATGGCTTCCGAACAGGTACGCAATGAAATAAAGGAAGATGAAAACCGCAGCATCAAACGGGTTTCCGTCACCTATCAGTCCCTGTATTTTATCAACTACGTTTCCTTCCAGTCCACCACAGGCGATTTCAGTGAAAAGCATGTAGGCTTTGCCGGTGAAATCTACAGTGCAGACGAAGGTGCTATGAAAACCGTCGGCAATTTCGTCAGCTACACATACCGGATGCTGGGATGCCGACAGTCTGTACTGTACGGCGTAAAACTGACCATATTCCTCACCGCTTCTTCTGTGGTTTGCGGGCTGATTCTCAGTGTATTTCTGGCGCTGGGAAAAATCTCCCGCTTTAAAATTTTAAGCAAAATCTGCAGCGGATATATCTTTTTCTTCCGGGGTACGCCCTTGCTGATCCAGCTATTCTGCGTCTATCTGGCAATTCCGGGAATGATCCAGGGATTCAGCTGGAAGAATTTCGCATTGTCCATCTTCCCTTCCGTTGGGGCAGAAGCAGTATACTGGGGCGCGTTTATCGCCGCATTCATTGCGTTTTCTCTGAACAGCGCGGCATATTGCGCAGAAATTGTGCGCGCTGCCATCCAGTCTATTGACAAGGGGCAAAACGAGGCGGCAAAAGCGCTTGGAATGAGCTACGGACAGACCATGTCCAAAATCATTATTCCTCAGTCTCTTGGACGGCTGGTTCCCCCTGTTGCAAACGAATTTATCATGGTGCTCAAGGATGCGTCTCTGGTATTTGCAATATCCCTGCAGGATATTACAACCATATCCAGAAACATCGCAACAAACGAAGCGTCCTTTATCGTATTTCTACCTGCATTGATTCTGTTTCTGATTGTCACTGCATTTTTCTCTATGATCTTCAACAAGCTGGAAAAATATTTTTCCAAGTATTATTAAGGAGGGCAGATTATGTCTATTATACGCACAGAACATGTCAGCAAAAGCTTTGGCAAGCTGGAAGTGCTGAAAGATATCAATCTGACGGTAAATGCCGGCGAGGTTGTCTGTATTATCGGACCTTCCGGCGCCGGAAAATCCACATATCTGCGCTCCCTGAATCAGCTTGAGAAAATCACCAGCGGAAAAATCTTTATAGACGATCAGCTGTTTCTGCACCGGGAAAAGGATCACACCGTGGAACGTGTGGATCCGGCAACCCAAAAGAAGCTCCTGCTGGAAATGGGCATGGTGTTTCAGCGGTTCAACCTGTTCCCGCACAAAACAGTGCTGGAAAATATCATGCTTGCTCCCATGACCGTAAAGAAAATGAAACCGGAAGAATGTCAGGCGCTGTCTCTGGATCTGCTTGCACGGGTAGGTCTTTCCGACAAGGCAGATCAGTACCCCAGCCGCTTGTCCGGCGGACAGCAGCAGCGTGTGGCAATCGCCCGCGCCCTTGCCATGCAGCCCAAAATCATGCTGTTTGACGAACCCACCTCCGCGCTGGATCCGGAACTGGTTGGTGAAGTGCTGAATGTTATGAAGCAATTGGCTGACGAAGGTATGACCATGCTGGTTGTAACCCACGAAATGGGCTTTGCGCGTGAGGTTGCCGACCGGGTAGTATTTATGTACGACGGTGTGCTTGCCGTAGACGCGCCGCCAAAAGAGGTATTTGAAAATCCGGAAAACGAACGCCTGCGGGCATTTCTTGGAAAGGTTCTTTAAAAATAGGAAAGGGACAGATTAAAATCTGTCCCTTTTTAAAATGCGCCAAGTATTTTTAGTATAGTAGCACCGTCCCGCAGTCCCTGGCGGTAAACAACTTCCGTTTCCCGATCCGCAGCAGCGTCCAATTCAAATAGGATTTCATCTACAAGTTCCTTTTCATCCTCACAAAGGGAGTTGGATAATAGCTCATCAATATCTTTGGCACGATGCCGATAGTAGGTGTATTCTTCAGAGCTTCTGTAATTTCCGACTGCACGGGCAACCAAAGTTTGGGTAAATGCTTCCCATTCATTTAAAAAATTCATAAAATAAATCCTTTCAATTTAATAATTACTTGAAAGAAATTATGGCGTATGTTATAATATTTACGCCGCAATTATCTTTCAGATGGTTGTCCTATGGGGAAAGCGGTGGTTATCTTTGGTGGATTGGCACCGCTTTTTGGCTTTTTATTCATCCTCTTTCAGTCTCAAAATCGCGCGCCGCACGCCTTCTGCTTGATTGATATTGTACTTTTCACAATATTGATCAAGTATTTTTTTTGTTTCTTCATCCACTCGTGCTGTAACGCGATAGCTTTTGGGACAATCAGTAGGACGCCCCATTTTAGCCACAGTATATTCACCTCCACATTTTGGCTAACAAAAGTATAACACATTTGTTAGCCAAAAGTCAATGCGTTTTGAAAATATTATATATAGAAAGAACTTTTGAGAAAGCACAAACATAAAAGGCTCCCCCCAGCAGAGGGGGCGTCGTGTAGTATCAAACAAAAAAGGCTCCCTTGTGCAAAGGGAGCTGTCAACCAAGCGTAGCGAAGTTGACTGAGGGATTGTATAGCGAAACTGCTGATTTGTAGATTATCCAAAATGATAGCAGGGACAATCCCTCCGTCACGGCTACGGCATGCCACCTCCCTTTGCACAAGGGAGGAAGCTGTTACGGTTTGATCAAGCTCCCCCCAGCAAAGGGGGCTATCGCGTAGTATCAAACATAAAAAGACCCCCTTGTGCAGGGGTTCGTTTCACGAACCCTGGGGTATCCCACATAGTGGGTGAGGGATTGTACAGCGAATCTGCCAATTAGCAGATCATTCAAAATGATCGTTCAAGCAGTGTACGTCCCATCAGCACACCCATAACACTTGCCATCATAAGTCCACGGGTCCACCCGCTGCTGTCACCCAGACAGTGCAGTCCGGCAATATTGGTTCGCAGAGCGGAATCCATCTTTACCTTATTAGAATAAAATTTAAGCTCCGGGCTATACAAAAGCGTTTCTGTAGAGGCAAATCCCGGCACAACCATATCCAACATTTTAATAAATTCAATAATGTTGGTCATAGCACGGTATGGCATCGCCGCTGTAATATCCCCGGGGACTGCATCCTTCAATGTGGGAACCACATTGCTGAACGCAAGCTCCTTTGCCCATGTACGCTTTCCGTCCAATATATCCCCATACCGCTGCACCATAATGTGCCCGGCACCCAGCATATTGGTAAGTTCCCCCACCTTTTGCGCATACGCAATCGGCTGATTAAACGGCTCTGTAAAATTGTGGCTTACCAAAATCGCAAGATTTGTGTTGTCGCTTTTATTATCCTTGAAGCTGTGTCCGTTTACGACTGCCAAATCATTGTCATAGTTCTCCTGTGCAACAAATCCGCCCGGATTTTGACAAAAGGTACGCACCTTATTTTTCCACGGCTTTGGATATCCGATGAGCTTGCTCTCATATAATACCCGGTTCACCTTTTCCATCACTTCGTTACGGCATTCTACCCGCACGCCAATATCCACCGTTCCAGGCTTATGTGCGATATGATGCTCGGCGCACAGCTTTTCCAGCCAATCGGCGCCCCGCCGACCGGTTGCAATTACTACAGTATCTGCTTCAATCTCCCGGGTCTGGGCTCCCTGCCGGACAATTACCCCGCGGCAAGTCTCTCCGGACAGCAGAATATCCTCACAAGCCGCACCAAACAGCATTTCTACTCCATGGTCTGCCAGCCATATCTGAATGTCATGATACAGTTTCTGTGCCTTTTCTGTTCCCAAATGGCGGATCGGACAATCCACCAATTTCAAACCGGCTTTTATTGCATTTTTGCGGATTTCCTTAATTTCTTCTCCGTTTCCGACTCCTTCTATCCGCGGATCCGCACCGAATTCCAGGTAAATCTTATCTGTATAATGAATCAGCTCCTGTGCTTCCATTACACCGATCAGACTTGGCAAGTCCCCGCCTACTTCATAGGATAAGCTCAATTTGCCGTCTGAAAAAGCACCGGCGCCGGAAAATCCGGTTGTAATATCGCAGCCGTTTTTGCAGTTGACGCAATGTCCGACTTCCGCTTTGGGACAGCGGCGTTTTTCAACCGGCTTACCTTTCTCAATCATCAGGATTTTTTTGCGGCTTCCTTTTTTAATCAATTCCATAGCCGTAAAAATTCCCGCGGGACCTGCTCCCACAATAATCAAATCATATTTCATGCAGATATCACGCCCTTTCGTATACTTTCACACGTTCAATTAGGCACAACCAGAAGGAACCGGACAGCGCCGGCTTCGACATATATCCTTTTTCATTTTAACATGGAGGTACATAAGTGT
Organism: uncultured Eubacteriales bacterium; assembly: GCA_949451655.1. Lineage (GTDB taxonomy): Bacteria > Bacillota > Clostridia > Oscillospirales > CAG-272 > Avispirillum. The sequence continues at coordinate 19,921 of CASTST010000028.1, forward strand.
CAAGTCCTCTATATACCTTGATTTTTCTACCTGTTTGTGGCATAATATATAAAAGATAAACTCAAAATCACAGATAATAAAGGAATTTTTAATATGTATATAGCAATTCTCGGCGGGGGTACCTGGGGCATCGCCCTGGCAAAACTGCTTTCGGAAAATAATCATACTGTTTGCGTATGGTCTGCTCTGGCAAACGAAATTAAGACCCTTGCAAGCTCCTATGTGCATCCCAATCTGCCGGATGTACAGCTTCCAAGAGCGCTTCGTTTTACAACCGACATAGAGGCAGCCGTGTCCAATGCTGACTGCGTTGTTTTTGCCGTTGCTTCTGCTTATATCCGTGCGACAGCCGCATCCGCAGCCGCATATCTTCCGGATAATGCGATTCTGATTGATGTTGCAAAAGGGCTGGAACCCGGCACGCAGCGTACCATGACCCAAGTCATTGAGGAAGTTCTAACAGATAGCGGACGCCCGGCAAAAGGACGGCTTGTAGCACTTTCCGGACCAACTCACGCAGAAGAGGTGGCGCGGAACGTTCCCACATCTATCGTTTCTGCCTGCGAAAATGAAGAAACTGCAAAGGCTGCCGCACAGATTTTCATGAATTCCTGTATGCGTGTTTATACCAATACAGACGTGCTTGGCGTAGAATTATGCGGTGCTTTGAAAAATATTATTGCACTTGCAGCCGGAATGATCCGGGGAATGGGAATGGGTGACAATACGAATGCAATGCTCATTACCCGGGGCATTGCGGAGATGACCAGAATGGGGCTTTCCATGGGATGCAGGCGGCGCACTTTCAGCGGACTTGCCGGCATTGGTGATTTGATTGTCACCTGTACGTCTGTACACAGCCGCAATTACCGATGCGGTGAAATGATGGGGCGCGGCATGTCTTATGCGGAAGCTTCCCAAAAAATCGGCATGGTAGTAGAAGGATATTATGCTCTGGAGGCTGCAATGGAATTATCCCGCAGCCGTCAGGTAGACATGCCTATTGTTTCCGCTGTATATGATGTAGTGAAAAACGGCAGGGATCCGCACGAAACGATGAATGAACTTATGCAGCGTGAAATGAAATCCGAGCTTGACACGTGATAGCAGATATGCTCCATATGGACAATAGAACAATCCCCCAGTCAATTTCGCTACGCTCCATTGACAGCCCCCTTTGCACAAGGGG
>CASTST010000029.1 GCA_949451655.1 uncultured Eubacteriales bacterium
GGAGAATTATCAAAATAAGCCGCGCCCTGCAAAACAGAATATAACTGATAGTTCGGTGATAAAACCTCGCCAAGGGTGTATGCCCAGGCAAACAGCAGAAAAAACAGCGGAAAGTTCCCTACAACCATCAGCAAATTTACAGAAAAAATATGATTCAGCTTGCGGCGCAGAAGCTTAAAGAAATTGCCCAGCCCCGGCTTTTCAAGGATATGCAGTTCCAGCCCAACGCCTTTACCGTCTTTACTAAACATATTTTCAAACGGATTCAGCGTGAACCTTTTTTTCTTTTTGGGTTCTTCCTCCAAGGCGCTGTTGTCGCCCATATTTTCATATTTCTTTGCCATTTTTCATTACCATGCTCTCGCCGACCTTCTGCGAAGCACATAGCATACGTGAAAATTTCTTACAATTTGTTTTTTGTATTTTTCACGCAGCTTCCTTTCTTTTGAAATCCTTAAAGCAGAATATATGGCAGTAAATGCAGCAACGCTGCCGCGCCGCTTACTGCAAAATAACATAAGATACGATATAAAAAACCTGTCTCGGAAGCAATCCGGTTCATGAAAGTTCCGTAGCAAAGCAGCAAAGCGGATACAGCGCCAAAAGAAATCGTCATTCCAACAGCCGCCGCCGGAAGTGCGTTTCCTGTACAGAAGGTAACGGCAGCGCCAAGCGCCGTACCCCTGAGCGCACCGATTACTGTCGCGGCAGGTACATATAAACGCTGCCCGGCACCCACGCCGATCAACAGGACCTGCAAAACATCCAGAAAGCAAATTCTGGCGCATATAAAGAAAAAGGATTCGTCACCAGCAAAAGGATTCTCCAAATGAATCACTGCGCCACCATCACCGCCCAAATAGGTCCCGGCAGCAATACACAGTAAAAATACTGCAATGGGCAAAAACGGTAAATACCGTTTTACACCTTTGGATTCTGTTTCCTGCACAAATTCTTTTTCTTCCGTCATAACAGCACCGCTCCTTTTTTGTACATCCTATGCAGGAGCAGGCTTTTCCATTCCGATTTTATGCGTTCCCGGATAATTCGTTGGCACGACGCAAACATGCGTCCATTGCATCCGAAACAATACCGTCCAAATTTTGTTCATCAAATACATCCAACGCACGCTGGGTTGTTCCTCCGGGAGAAGCAACTGTGCGAACCAAATCTGCCGGATTCAGCTGTCGGTCCGTAATCAGCTTGGCTGTACCAGCTGCGGTATCACAAACCCACTTTGTTACAGCAGTTTTATCAAAAGCATCAAATCCATTTTTCTCTGCCCAAACGCACATATCGGAAATGAGCCGGGCAAAATACGCAACAGAACTGGAAGTGAGCGCCGTCATAGGATTCAGAAGATCCTCACCGCACCAAATCACACTGCCTGCACAGGAAAATACTTTTTCTGCAAAAGCACGTTCCGTATCGTTCACCCGTTCACCGCGGCACAAAGCGCTGACGCCTTTTCCTACCATAAGGGGTGTATTTGGCATAACCCTTACAACGGAGCATTTGGGCAAAGCCGATTCGATTGTACCGATAGAGACGCCTGCCGCAATCGAAATTACCAGTTTTCCTTCACAATACGGGTGCAAATTTCCCATCAATTCCGGGAGTGACTGGGGCTTCACGCCTAAAATCCACACATCCGCCTGACGGCATGCCTCTACGGCATCTGCCGTTACCTGACAACCCATTTGCGTATAAGCCTGCAGCCGTTCTGTCTGCAAATCTGCCAAAACCAACTCGGCAGGCTTTACCAGCCCAGATGACAGCATACCGTCTGCAATGGCTCTGCCCATATTTCCTGTTCCTAAAATTGCAATTTTTTGAAATCCCATAAAAATTCCCTTTCCGATGCCATATATATAAACAGATCATAAAAGTCTGTTATCAGTGTATCATATATTTGTGAACACATCAATATAATTATAAAAAATTATGGAAATCAGCCGCTTTTATATTTGCATTTCATGCAAATACTATCTTTTCCCGGATAAATATGGTATACTAAATGATATTCTATAAACAGTGCGAGGCGCATTTTATGCGAAATCAATTAAAGACAATTTTTCAGGATCCGCCAATATTAGAGACCGAACGCCTGATTCTGCGGCGTATGGAAACGAAAGACAGCGGCGACATGTTTGAATATGCCTGCGATCCTTCCGTTACCAGATATCTCACCTGGGATCCCCATCCCGATGAAGCCTATACGCGCAGATATCTTTCTTACATCGGCGGACGGTACAAAGCAGGAGAATTTTATGATTGGGCGTTAATTTTAAAAGCTGAAAACAAAATGATCGGCACCTGCGGGTTTACCCGTATTGATTACAAAAAGAAATTCGGAGAAATCGGATACGTTATAAATAAACGCTATTGGGGACAAGGGATTGCAACAGAAGCAGTCATCCAAGTAATTCAATTTGCTTTTACCGTTTTGCAGCTAAAACATCTGGAGGCACGCTATATGGAGCGAAATCTTGCTTCCAGGCGGGTCATGGAAAAGGTCGGCATGCACTATGATGGACTTTTGGATAAGCCGCTTTCCATAAAGGGGCAAAATATACCTGTTGGCGTTTGCTCCATGACGGACAGCGATTTTCAGAATTTATATGGTACGGTGCAAAGTCTGTAAACAGATTGTAACTTCCACCAAAATATGCTTGACAATAATCCGAAATCAGACTATAATAAGGTCCGATTTCGGATTATTTTTTTTTTTTGCTATTAGGGGAATTGAGGGATTGTATATGTATACTTTTCATGTTACAGATAAGGAACAACCAATATGAAGAAAAAGCTAATTGAATATAACAACCTAATCAAAGAAAACGATAAAATATATCGAAATCTTTCCAAGAATGCGGGGCTCTCCCCATGCTCCTTCTGGATTTTGTATGCGCTGCGTGAAGATACAGAGTCATTAACACAAAGTGAAATCTGCGAAATGCTCCATGAGCCAAAGCAAACTGTAAATTCTGCGCTGAAAAAATTAGATTTGGATGGATATATCACACTATCCAGTGGAAGTGACCGCCGCAGCAAATCCATTTCCCTGACGGAAAAAGGGCTCTGCCTTGCCGCCCAAACAGTGGATTTGGTTATGGCAGCAGAACAGAGCGCTCTTGCGGAATTTACGGAAGAAGAACTGCATACTTTTATTTCCCTGTTTCGCAAATACACCCAAACATTGAAACAGAAAACAAAAAATATCGGAGAAATGAAATGACCATCCAATTATCAGATCACTTCACATATAAAAAACTCATACGATTTGTGTTTCCCTCCATCATTATGATGGTTTTCACTTCTATTTATGGCGTAATTGACGGACTGTTTGTATCCAATTTTGCAGGTAAAACATCGTTTGCCGCTATCAATTTAATTATCCCCTTCACAATGATTCTGGGTGGCATGGGATTTATGATCGGCACAGGAGGCACAGCCCTTGTAGCAAGAGCATTGGGAGAAAAAGATAACGAACGGGCAAACCGTTATTTTTCAATGATGGTATATCTGACCATTATTTTAGGGCTGATCTTGACAGTAATCGGCATCATATTTATGCGTCCCGTTGCCGTTTTTCTCGGCGCTACCGATGCAATGATAGATGACTGCATCCTATACGGCAGAATTGTTGTCGGATTCACCGTGGCATTTATGCTGCAAAATGTGTTTCAAAGCTTTTTAATAGCCGCAGAAAAGCCAAAGTTGGGACTTGCCATTACAGTTATTGCGGGCGTAACCAATATGGTTTTAGACGCTTTATTTATTGCAGGATTTCATTGGGGCGTTGCAGGAGCAGCGATTGCTACCGGAATCAGCCAATGTGTGGGCGGACTTATCCCTTTCCTGTATTTTTGCCGCAAAAACAGCAGTTCTCTCCGCCTGGTGAAGACCAAACTGGCACGAAAGCCGATTTTAAAAGCCTGCGCAAACGGTTCGTCAGAACTAATGAGCAATATTTCGACCTCCATAGTCAGTATGCTTTACAATTTTCAGTTGCTGCGGCTTGTAGGAGAAAACGGCGTTTCTGCATATGGTGTATTGATGTATGTACAATTTATTTTCATTGCCATTTACATCGGATATTCCATCGGATGTGCACCTATAGTCAGTTATCATTTCGGCGCCGGCAATCACGATGAACTAAAAAATATGCTGAAAAAAAGTACAATACTAATGGGGAGCGCCGGCATAGTGCTATCTTCCCTTGCAATACTTTTGGCAGGTCCGCTGGCAAAGCTGTTTGTCGGTTATGATACAGAATTGTATGCGCTGACACACCATGCTTTCAGACTGTTTGCTTTTTCATTCCTGTTTTCCGGATTTAACATATATGCTTCTTCCTTCTTTACTGCGCTGAACAATGGTGGAATTTCCGCAGCAATATCCTTTTTGCGGACACTGGTTTTTCAAACAGCTTCTGTGCTTATACTGCCGCTTTTCCTGGGCGTTGACGGCATTTGGTGGGCTATTACTGCGGCTGAAATCTTTGCGTGTGTAATCTCCGTTGTATTCATTTTTGCTAAGCGGAAAAAGTATCAATATATATAAAAATGAAGTTATTTCATTAAAAATAATTAGTCAAGCCCCTCTATCTCTATCTGAAACAGCACAGCGCAGTATCAAAAAAAGTATCGCAACGAAAGCCAAAGGACCAGCTGTACGGGAGAGCCCGCGGAGTATCCAACATAAGAAGGCTCCCTTTCCGCAATCTCGCATTATCGTTAAATCAGCGGCATTGCACAAACAATCCCTCCGAGCTTTGCACAAGGGAGGCTCAAGGTTTGGTTGTCAGGCACCCGTGTGGAAATCCACTGCGTGGCTTCATAGGGAGTTGTCAACACAGCTTTAAATTTTAAAAAAAGACTCCCCTTAGTAAAGTGGGCTAATAGCGTAGCTTTACACCATAAAAAGGCTCCCTTGTGCAAAGGGAGCTGGCTCCGCGTAAGCGGAGACTGAGGGATTGTTGTATTATCAATATACCGAAACTATAAATCGGCAGAATTATGTAAACAATCTCTCAGTCACACCGTTTAAGGTATGTTATCCAAAAAATCTTCCCTATAACATAATAAAAAGCCTCCTTTTGCATAAAGGAGGCTTCTTACTAAAATAATCCTATTTAATTTATTCCTGCTTATCTGAATCGTCCGTATTCGCTTTTTCATCCTTTGATGACTCGGCTTTCTTCCGGGCATTAAACAGGATAACTACAATAACTGCAGCAGCAACCACCAGCAAAACAATACCGACAATCAAAATAATCTTCTTCATACCGATATTCTTCTGTCCGTCTTCTTCATCATCCGGATCCTGCTTTTCTGTTTCAGCAATAGTCTCCGTTACAATCTCGGTTACAGGATCTCCATTTTCATCAAAGACAGGATTTCCGTCCTCATCAGTAACAGCTTTCGTAACAACCTGCGTTACAGGCACATTGTCATCGTCACGAACAACATAGTTATCTGCATCCGTTACATATGCTGTAACAGGACGACCTGTCGTATCTTCAGATTTGTCTGTAGTATCAGCCGCAGTTGTATTTGCATCTGTTGCAGGAGCAGTCGCATCTGATTCCATAACCTTAATAGATGCAGGCGCACCGATTTCCGGTTTAAAGGGAGTTACTTTGTCGCTCGAGTCAGCGCGCACGATATTATTTCCAGGTGTTAGCTGAATGGAAATATTGTGATTCCCATTCGGCGCTGCTTCCAGAATCTTAAAGCGAAGGGTGCAAAGAAGACCAGTTTCATACACATTTTCAAAAGAAGTACCCGGCACCATAGCAAGAAAACGATAGCTTCCCGTAGGTGTGATCAAACTTTTTGTAAAGGCAGCATCACTGAATACATCTCCGTTTTCAACATCGCCCAATTGGAAATAAGACGCATTGTAAACCACATCGAAGCCACAAGCCCAAAGTCCCGGGTTTTCATCCAGAAATATCTGCACTTCTACAATATCGCCGGGTTTTCCTTCTGCACCTTTCAACGAAAGGGCTACTTTGTCATCTGCTGCAACTATATTCACAGCGAACACCGACAGGAGCAATACCGCCGCCAAAATGGATGAAATGATTTTTTTCATTGTTAGACCATTCCTTTGTTTTGAATTTACATCGGTTTTGATACAAACCAATTATTTCTTAGTTCACCTGAATGCTGTAGTTCGGAGCTTCTTTTGTAATATTGATATCGTGCGGATGGCTTTCGCGCAGCCCCGCACCGGAAATCTTCACAAAATAACCTTCTGCCTTCATCGTTTCAACATCAGGTGCACCGCAGTAGCCCATGCCGGCACGAAGCCCGCCCATAAGCTGGAATATCGTATCGGACAGAGGTCCCTTGTAAGGAACACGTCCTTCCACGCCTTCCGGAACAAGCTTCTTTGCATTCTGCTGGAAGTATCTGTCCTTGCTTCCGCATTCCATTGCTGCAATAGATCCCATTCCGCGATACACTTTGAATTTACGTCCCTGATAAATTTCAGAATCTCCAGGGCTTTCCTCGCATCCTGCAAACAGAGATCCAATCATAATGACGTTCGCACCTGCTGCAAGAGCCTTCGGCAAATCACCGGAATACTTTATACCTCCGTCTGCAATAACCGGAATACCTGCCTCACCGGCAACAGAATATGCATTCATAATTGCTGTAAGCTGGGGTACTCCGATACCAGCAACCACTCTGGTAGTACAAATAGATCCGGGACCGATTCCAACTTTAATCGCATCCGCACCTGCAGAAATCAGATCCTTTGCCGCTTCTGCTGTAGCAATATTTCCTGCAATAACCTGCGCTTCCGGGAACGCATCCTTCAATTTTCCGACGCATTGAATAATATTGCGGGAATGACCGTGTGCGCTGTCCAATACCAGATAATCCGCACCTGCCTGCAGAAGTGCGCCGGCACGATCTAAAATATCCGCTGTAACACCGATAGCAGCACCGCAAATCAAACGACCGGCACTGTCCTTGGCAGAGTTTGGATAACGGGAAGCCTTTTCAATATCTTTGATTGTGATAAGACCCTTCAAATGGAAATCATCATCCACTATAGGAAGCTTCTCCACCTTTGCACGGCAAAGAATCTCCTTTGCTTCCTCAAGGGTTGTCCCTTCCCGGGTAGTCAGAAGATTTTCCTTCGTCATAACATCGCTGATGTGGATATTATAGGAAGGCAAAAAACGGAGATCCCGGTTTGTGATAATTCCTACCAATCTGCCGTTTTCGTCGCAGATCGGCACACCGGAAATCTTATATTTGCCCATCAGCTCGTCCGCTTCGTACACATAATTGTCCGGATGTAGGAAAAACGGGTTGGTAATAACGCCGTTTTCACTTCTTTTTACACGTTCAACCTGATCTGCCTGTGCCTCAATGGACATGTTTTTATGAATCGTTCCGGCGCCGCCTTCTCTTGCCATGGCAATTGCAAGCTCGCTTTCCGTAACTGTGTCCATTGCCGCGCTGAGCAGAGGTATGTTCAGCGTTATCTTTTTCGTCAGTTTTGTCTTCAAATCAATGTCTGATGGCAGCACATCACTTTTGCGAGGAACCAAAAGCACATCGTCAAAGGTCAATCCCTCATATGCAACCTTGTTTTTTAATTCAACCATACGCCGTCTCCCTTTTAATAATTATATGTATTATATATCAATATCCCCCCAAATGTCAAGAGATGTACCGGTCGGGAAATGATTTTTTTAGGAAAACCTCGTTTTTTGTCTTGCTTTCGGCAGGCAAAGCATATATAATAAAATGAATTTATTTTTTATATCTCAGGAGGCTCTCCAATGGCTCTGCCAATTGCAATTCAACTGTACGGCGTCAGAGATTTTATGGAAAAAGACGCAAAAGAAACCCTGCGGCAAATCGCTGCAATGGGGTATGACGGAATAGAACCCTGCGGCGGTTCATATGACATGGACCCAAAGGAATTCCGTGCACTGTGCGATGAACTGGGACTGAAAATTATCAGCGCCCACGTATCCTACAACATGCTCACAACAGATCTTGAAAATCAGCTTTCCCTTTATGAAACGCTGGGAACAAAATATATCGCATATCCCTACATGGTAGAAGGACAGCGTCCGGGAGATGCGGACTACGAAGCCGTTCTGGAAAACATGCGTCATATCGGAAAAGAAGCTCAGGCGCGGGGCATTCAGATGCTGTATCACAATCATGAATTTGAATTTGAAAAAATTGACGGGCAGTATAAGCTGGAGTATCAGTTCGATCATTTGACGCCCGCAGAACTGCAAGCAGAGCTTGACACCTGCTGGGTATCCGTTTCCGGAGAGGATCCGGCTGCATATATCCGTAAATTTGCAGGTCGCTGCCCCTGCGTGCATCTGAAAGATTTCTACATGAACGGCAAAAAGCCGGAGCATATGTACGCGCTGATCGGTCTGCCCGAAACAGAAGCGGAAGAAGGCGAATCCAAAATGGAATTCCGTCCCGCAGGTAAGGGCATGCTCAATGTTCCTTCCATTCTGGAGGCTGCAAAGGACGCAGGCGCCCAGTGGATCATTGTGGAACAGGACAGTCCCTCTTTGGGAATGGATCAGATGGAATGTGCCCGGGCAGGTATTGAGTATCTGAAATCGCTAAATTGGTAAATATATAATAAAGACGCCTATGGATTTTGACAGCTTCCAGAAGGCGTCTCTTTTGTCATATAGAAAACCACTCGTCACATAAAAAGAAAGGCAAATACAACCGTGAAAAAATTCCTTGTCTGGAGTATGCTGTTCCTGCTACTCACCGGATGTGCAGCCGAACATGCCGCCGCGCCTTCCCAGACGCAAGCACCAATCGAAACAACAGCCGCCGAAACCGAAGCACCTTCCCCACCCAGCGTAACCATAGCTATGGTAGGAGACGTACTCCTCCATGAAAAAGTGTCGGACAGCGGGCGTATGGAGGACGGCTCCTATCGGTATGACCATTTGTTTCAAAATGTTCAAGACGAAATAGAGGGCGCAGACATTGCCCTTGTCAATCAAGAGGTGATTTTAGGCGGACGGGAGCTGGGGCTTTCCGGATACCCCTGTTTCAATGGAGCATTTGAAGTGGGGGATTCTCTCGCATCTGCCGGATTTGACGTTATACTCCACGCTACCAATCATACGCTGGATAAAAAAGAGCCTGGGCTGCGTAATTGTCTGAATTTTTGGCGAAAAAGCTACCCCGATCTTGCAGTTTTAGGCATATATGACAGCGCTGCCGCCCGGGACACCATATATATCCGGGAAGAAAACGGAATCAAAATTGCAATTCTGAATTATACCTATGGCACAAACGGGGTTCCCCTGCCAACGGATATGCCCTATGCAGTAAACCTTCTGGAGGAAAACCGTGTCCGCGCAGATATCGCCCGTGCAAAAGAAGCTGCGGATTTTGTTATTGTCACCCCGCATTGGGGAACGGAATATGTGCTGGAACCGGACGCATATCAGAAAAAATGGACACAAATTTTCTACGAATGCGGAGTAGATCTGGTAATCGGGACCCACCCCCATGTAATCGAACCGGTAGAAATGATTACCGGTGAAAATGGAAACATGTTGGTATACTATTCCCTCGGCAATTTTATCAATGCCACTGCCGAAACCGGCAAAGGCATTGCCAATCGCATGGTGGGCGCAATGGCGCAAATCACTGTTTCTATGGATGAAAACGGAAAAGCATATATCTCCGATTATGGTGTACTGCCGCTGGTTTCCCATGTGCGCACAGGCGCAGAGCAGATTACAACCTACAAGCTCGCCGATTATACGCAGCAGCTTGCCGATGAAAATGAAATTTGCGCAAGCGATCCGGATTTTTCTCTTGCATATTGCCAAAATCTTTGCAGGCAGATATTCGGTACACTTTATTCCGAATGAGCACACTTTAATACATCTGCAATCCTGTCGCACACCTCCGATGCCAGCGGAGAATATTCTCCGTATACGGCTTCCGCCTCTTCCCCGGCTTTCCCGTGAATATAAACACCGATAGAAGCAGCTCCTACAGGGGACAGCCCGCTGCACAGCATACCGGCGATCACACCGCACAAAACATCGCCGCTGCCTCCTTTGGAGAGAGCCGGGCTGCCGCTCATGTTTACAAACAGCGCGTTTCCGTCCGTTATTACCGTGCGTGCAAATTTCAATACACAAATCACTCCGTTTTCACGGGCATAGTGCGCTGCACTGACCTGGGGATCCGCCGCAATGGCTTCTATACTCTGCCCGGTCATTCTGGAAAATTCACCGGGATGGGGCGTTACAATCACCGGCACATCGCCGGGGTATGCAAGTGACTCCCTCGCGCACACATTCAGCGCGTCCGCATCACAGATCAGCGGCACCTGTACTTTGCGGAAAGTCTCCCGCACCAGCATTCTTGCCGCATTGCCCTGTCCAAGCCCGGGACCAATCACTACAATGCTTGCCCGCTCCAATGCGGAATGCAGCAGCGCTGGTTCCGGCACATCGTCGGTATATGCGGTAACAATGGCTTCCGGAAGCAGAATCTGTAAGGACTGCCGATTTTCTTCACATGTGAAGATTTCCACCAATCCTGCGCCGCTTCTGTATGCAGCTTTTGCACACAAATATGCCGCACCGCACATGCCTCTGGATCCGCCGATTACCAAAACACGCCCGAAGGTGCCTTTATTGGCATCTTTTTTTCTTTTGGGGATCAAAGACAGTTCCCTCTCCTCGATAACATATGCAGGACAATCCTGCTCATCCGCATCAAATAAATCCGTACCGATGCCGATATCCGCACAAATCACTTTCCCGCTGTGTCCAACGCCGTCTCCCAGCACATGCCCCCGCTTGTACGCAGCCAAAGATACCGTAACATCCGCCTGTACCGCCGCGCCCGGCATCTCTCCTGTATCAGCGTCTACCCCGGAGGGAAAATCCACAGAAAGCACCTTCGCACCGGAGTGATTGATCTTCCGGATCACCTGTTCAAACACTCCTTCCGGTGCACGGGACAGTCCGATTCCAAACAGCGCGTCCACAATCAGTCCATAGGATTCCCATGCCGGTTCCCCTTCAAAAGACACCCCGGACTCCACTGCATCCGTATACGCCCGTTTTGTTTCAGGAGTGCACCACTCCATTTCCCCCGCAAAGTATACGTCGACGTGTGCCCCGTCCAAATGGAGAAGCCGCGCCGCGATCAAGCCGTCGCCGCCATTGTTTCCCGATCCGCAAACGACCAATATCCGCTTTTTCTCCCATCCAAGGGAGTATATTTCTTTTGTAATCGCCTGCGCCGCCCGTTCCATCAATGTATAGGAAGGCGTTCCTGCGCCGATTTGCGCCGCATCACATTTTTTCATTTGTATTCCAGTCAATATCCGTTTCATATTGCTTCCCCAATTTTCCGTTTGAATTTATTTTATTTTACAGAATACCCGGTAAAAAATCAAGTACCCGTCTTGCGAACAGAAAACTTCTATGGTAAAATGGATCCATATGATTTTCTGAAAGGTATACTATAAAAATGACACTCAGACAAAAAATTGAATCTATTTTATCTCAGATTCGGGAACTCGAGGCAAATCCCTCCCCGGACAAAAAGCTCCCTCAAAACACTTACTATCTGGGGGAGAGGGATATCGTATGCTATCCCCGTGAGGAAGGAGAATCCCGCTATCCCTACGATGCGGACGGACTGGTAGTTTGGGCGCGCTCCTCCGGATATATTGAAGCATGCGAATCCACCTTTAATATTTTTCAAACCGTCCATTTTTCCGAAGATCCTTCCGTAAACTTCTTTGCGGGCATTCCCATGGACAGCGGCGACTACTACCCCATTTCTTTGCTGGGCGCAAGCAGACAGCTGTTTGAGCCTCTTGCCGCAGACCGTTATGTGGTATATTCTCCCCGGTGTGCGTATTATATCACAGACACTGAGCAGGTCACCTTTGCCGTCCGGCTGCATACAGATAAGGAAAAACACATTCATTTTTCCGTTGTCGCTATCAATAAAACGCAGGATTCCATTCCCTTCTATCTTGCATCCTATCATTACGCAATCCTGCAATTTGCCGAAACAGAGGCGTTCTGGGATCGGATGAACAAATTCGGTTCCCGCCTTTCGGAAAACTCCACCCTGCTGCGTACCTCCGACAACTGCCTCCTGATCAACACCAGTTCCACCGGCGGAACTGTAACAGACGCATACTATACTGTTGCAAAATCTGACTTTTTAGGCTATCGCGGCAGAGGGGTAACCAATGCAGAAGCGCTGCGCACCGGTATCTTCAAAAAGCAGGCAAAGGAAGCCACCACTACAGAAATCCCTGCCGCATGCGACATGATTCATATGGAGCTTGCTCCCGGTGAAATGGTACGCCGGGAATATGATCTATCCTATTATCACGATATCACGGAGGCAAAATCTCACGCAGGCGATCCTATTGACACAGACGCCATCGACGCAGCCCTGCTGGCGTGGGAAGAAGCAGAATGCCGGGATCTGGATAATATGAAAATCACCTTTGAGGATTGGAACGGTAACACAGATCTGCATCCTGCTGTGCTGAATCGGTTCATCCGCAATGTGCAGAAGCAGACAAGCTTCTGCGCCCTGGGCAAAAACTACGCTGGTCCCCACATCGGAATCCGTGACGTATTCCAGCAGTTGGAAGGATCCCTGATCTGGCAGCCGGAGCTAAGCCGTGAAAAAATCGTTGTAGCTCTCAATTATATTTTGGAGGACGGTCGTCCGCCCCGCCAGTTCTCTGTTCCTGCCACACCGGATACCCTGCCGGATATGGACATGCGTGAATATATCGACCAGGGTGTTTGGATTATATCCACTATGTATACATACCTCTCCTACACTGACGATTACTCTATTTTAGATGAAATCTGTTCCTATTACGTTGCCCACCCGGACAATTACGTAATAAAGAAAAGCGATATTCAGGACAGCGTACTGGAACATCTTCTGCGGATTATGGACTTTCTCGCAAGGAATCTGGATCGGGAATACGGCACAAACTGTCTACGTGCCCTGTACGGCGACTGGAACGATGCACTGGACGGTCTGGGCAAGACGAAAGATCCGGGCAAGAAGTACGGCTCCGGCGTTACTGTAATGGCAACCCTGCAATTTTATCAGAACTTGCAGGAAATGACCAAGATTCTCACCAAAATCGGCGGATATGAAAATAAGATCGCCGAATATGCTGCATACAGCAAAGACATTGAAGAAGGGCTTGCAAAATACGGAATTGACGTCAATGATGCGGGTCAGCGCCGGATTATCCACGGCTGGGGAGATAAAATATCCTACAAGTTATGTTCCTGGAATGATATAGACGGCAAAGCCCGGAGAAGCATCACCTCCAATTCCTTCTGGGCAATCACCGGTATGATTGAAAAGGATCCCACACTGAAAGCTCCAATTATGGACACACTGGACGCGATGGATTCCAAATACGGACTGAAAACCTTTGACGTTCCCTTCCCGTATGCCCTGCCGGAAGCAGGACGGATTTCCTACATAACGCCCGGAACCTATGAAAATTCCTGCGCCTATGTGCACGCAAGCATGTTCGGTATCATGGCGCTGTTCTGCCTGGGAGAATCGGAAAAGGCCTGGACGCAAATGGAAAAATCTATGGTTATCACTCACGATAACTGCACTATGACCACCTTTGCTATGCCCAACTCCTACTGTGAAAATCCCGATTATGAAATCGACGGCGGATCCATGGGCGACTGGTATACCGGAAGCGGCGCGGTTCTGGTAAAAGAGATGATAAAATTTGGCTTTGGTATTGCACCTTCATTGGACGGGCTTACCATTCAAACGCCTGCAAAAATGCCGTGTACCAAGGCAAAGATTGAAATTATTGTAAAGGGGCATCCGCTTACCCTCACTTACAAAAACGAGGGAGCAGGCGATAGAACCTTTAAGGTAAACGAAATCGAAATGAAAGGCACTTTTGATCCCCTGATGCAGACAGAAAAGCTGTTTATTCCTACGGAAAAGCTTACCGATCATATGTGCATCGAAGTAGTTGACTAAACCGCAGCAGCAATAAAGGCGCCCCTTGTGCGGGGAGTATAAAACGAATTCCAGGGGCATCCCATGCAGCGGGTAGGGGATTGTTTTACAGACAATTCCTCCCTTACGACCGCTGTGCTTGGTCGTGCCACCCCTTTTACTGGGACGAGACTATATTTTCTTTCAAAAAAATGACAGGGTGTTACCCTGTCATTTTTTATCCATTATCCTTTGCGCCTCTCCTTGCGCCAGCGTATCGCAGCGCTCATTATAAGGATGTCCCGCGTGTCCCTTCACCCATACGAATTTTACAGTATGCGTTTCGCACAAATCCAGAAGCGTCCCCCACAGATCCGGATTCAGCGCCGGGCTTTTATCCGCCTTTTTCCAGCCTCTCGCCCATCCCTTAGAAATCCCGTCTGAAACATATTTGGAATCTGTTGTCAGCGTCACCTGACACGGCTCCCGCAGCTTTTTGAGCGCCTCAATCACTGCCGTCAGTTCCATCCGATTATTGGTGGTATCCGCCTGACCACCGGAAAGCTCCAATTCCCTGCCCTGATAAACCAAAACTGCACCCCAGCCGCCGGGGCCGGGATTTTGCTTGCAAGAACCGTCCGTATAAATTTCTACTTTTTTCACCTTTTCTCACTTTCTGATATCTGACTTGTCACTTTTATAATTTTACCATAAAACAACGCCGTTTTCAAGTATGCCAGATGGCGGCATGCATGTACGGTTAAGGAAATATTTCATATACTGTATCAAGAACGGCTTGCCGTTCTGCAAAAAGAAAAGCACAGAATAAGAAAGGTAAAAAAGATGAATTACAACGCTGAAAACAGAACCCCGCGTGATCGCGTTGGTGAAGAACTGTTCAGCCCCGCAGGTGACATATCAGCACAAAGATACGGAACCAGAGAAATCAAACCCGTTTCCGCCTTTGCGCCGTTTCCTGCCGCTGTAAACACCGGAGCACGCGTCAGCAGCAGAGAAGCTTCTCACACGCGCTGTCCCTTGAGCGGCTGCGGTCAACGGAGAAACTGCGGATGTACGGCAGGAAACACAGGCAGAAGATCTGCGTGTGCTTCCGGCAATCGGTGCAGAGTTCACGGGGAAGATCAGCTCGCCGGTCTCCCGCTTGCTATGGCATACGTTCCGATGCAGGAGTGGCGTAACTTATTTGATTTGGAAAATGCATTTGACGAAGGAACACTGTTTAAAGAATTGGACTTCCCCTTCTATCCCACTTCCTGTCCGAGAAAGGGGTGCCGCTGATGATGACCAAAGACAGAAATGCACTGATGCATGATATCCAAGTATACGGATTTGCCCTGGTGGAAGCCAATCTGTTCCTGGACACCCATCCCGGTGATCAGGAAGCTCTTGCATGCTACAATAAATATAACCGACTGCTGGAAGAAGCATATGCAGCATATGAAACAAACTACGGGCCGCTGACCATTCACGGCGGCACTGACAGCGAATGCTGGAGTTGGATTAAAGGTCCGTGGCCGTGGGAATACAACGCGAATGTGTCGCGATAAAATTTGAGGAAAGGAACTGCATTGCAGAATTAAAATATGTGGCTGTACGAAAAGAAACTGCAATATCCCGTTAAAATAAAAAAGCCCAACGCGGCTTTCGCTAAAATAATCATATCCCAACTTGGAGGTCCTTACTGCAAAAGGTTATACAGAAAAAAGAAGCTGTAACACCCAATACGGTCACAGCTTCTTCTTATTATTTTATTCAATGGAAATAATATAACTGTACACCGGCTGTGCGCCGCATAGCACCATAATTTCCGCCCCAGGATACCGCTTCTGCAAAAGTGCAGACATCTCCTGCGCCTCTGCGTTTTCTACACCCTCGCCGTAATATACAGTAATCACAGCCGCATCGGAAATACTTTCAATCATTTCACGCACGCAGTCTTCCCGCGTAGCGGAAGAACAGGCTATTTTTCCGTCAATCAGTCCTAATATTTCCCCTTCTTTTATCACCGTTTCCCCGATTTTCGTATCACGAACGGCATAAGTTACAGAAAGAGTGGTAACATGCGCAATTGCAGCCTGCATTGCAGCCTCATTTGCGGCACAGTCCGTTTCCGGATCAAACGACAGCATAGCCGCCACACCTTCCGGCACGGAGGTAGTATTCAGCACTACAACATGACGATTCTTTACAATCCTTGCCGCCTGTTGACTCACCATGTAAATGTTCTTATTATTTGGTAAAATAAAAACAATTTCCGCAGGCGTTTCCTGCACAGCACGAACAATTTCATCTGTGCTGGGATTCATAGTCTGTCCGCCGCATACAATTTTATCCGCCGCAAGATCTGTAAACAGTTCTTCCATTCCCTGCCCCATGCAAACGGTCACAAACCCGTATTTTTTCTCCGGCTGCACTTCCTGAGATTTTTGCGGCACAGCAGTTTCTGCCGCACCGGACAAGGATGAATGCTGCTGTTTCATATTTTCAATTTTTACTGTTTCCAGAGCGCCGTATCGAAGGGCTTCCGTAAGCACCCGCCCCGGATCATTTGTATGCACATGCAGTTTTATCAGTTCACTGTCATCCACATACACCACGCTGTCACCCAGCTTCATTATAAAACGGTGCAGATCCTCTGTTGTATTTTCTCCTACATACCGCGGGCTTTTTCCAACAATGCATTCTGTACAGTATGCATAACGGATATCTTCTGTCTGGAACGTACGGAAATCTGCTGTTCCTTTTTGTTTGCTTTCTGTCTGCTCTGCGGTTATCGGCGCACCATTTAAAGCAGCCAGCATACCTTCCATTACGGCAACAAATCCATATCCGCCGGAATCTACCACACCTGCCTGCCGTAAAATCGGCAAAAGCTCCGGTGTGCTTTCAAGCGCTTCCCTTGCAGCAGTCAGCATTCGATCAAACAATACCTGAATATCTTCTTCCCACTGCTCCTGTGCCAGCAGTTCCGATGCAGTTTCCGTCATAACCCGCATAACTGTCAGAATCGTTCCCTCAGTGGGATTCATAACTGCTTTGTACGCCTCGGCAACACCTCTGGAAAAGCCTTTTACAATATCCTGACAGTCCGCTTCCTCCAGATTCACCCATGCTTTTGCGATACCGCGGAAAAACAATGACAAAATAACGCCGGAATTTCCTCTCGCGCCCCGCAGCATGAGATTAGCAGCCTTTTGTGCGCATTCTCCGAGCGTTCCGCCAAAGGACACAAACTCATCCCGCACACCGCTCATCGTCAAGCTCATATTGATGCCTGTGTCGCCGTCCGGTACGGGAAAAACATTCAAATTGTTGATCGTATCTTTCTGATTATCCAGAGAACACGCGGCGGAAACCACCATGTCCCGATACATAGAACTGTTCATTTTCATCATGTGAATCCTTCTGCACAAATTAAATTTCAGCGCTGGGTACCAAGGAAAAACAACGCGATTGTTCCGGGACCAGAATGGGCTCCGATTACCGGACCGATATAACCAATATGAATATCCTGCACACCCATCTTATCCCGCACCATCTGGGCAACTGTCTGTGCATCCTCCAATGCATCGCCATGACTGATAAACACAGTTTGTCCAGCGGGATCCATGGCAGTCTGCTCCATTCGCTCCACAAGCGCCGCAAGGGATGCTTTACGTCCCCGTGCTTTGGACACATTGATCAAATGCCCCGCATCATCCACATGAAGCACCGGTTTAATGGAAAGCATTGTGCCGATTGCAGCTGTTGCAGCAGACACGCGTCCGCCGCGCTTTAAATGGTGAAGATCATCCACCGTAAACCAATGGCACAAATGCAGTTTATTTTCCTCTACAAAGTCACGCACAGCATCAATAGACGCACCGGCAGCACGCTGCTTTGCAGCAAGATACACCAAAAGTCCATGCCCAAGAGATGCGGCAAGCGAGTCTGCAACATAGATTTTTCTCTCCGGATATTTTTCCGTCAGCTCCCCGGCAACAAGCATTGCTGTGCTGACCGTGCTGCTCAAACCGGAAGAAAAGGCAATATACAATACGTCCTTACCCTTTGAGACAATGTTCTCTAATGTTTCCATTAGATCTTCATAATTGGCTGCCGAAGTTTTTGCACTTTTTCCTTCTCGCAGTTGTTTATAAAAATCTTTGATATCCGCTGCGTCACCCGGCATTGGTTCACCGTCACCCAAAGTATACATCAGCGGCATTACCTGCACCTGCAGCTCCGCCGCCATTTCCGGAGTCAGATCACTTCCGGAGTCAGTCAATATAACAAAGTCTGTTGTCATGAGCAGTCCGCCTTTTACAGAAATATAAATTCATTGAAAAGGACTTGTTTTAGAGAAAACAAGTCGCACGCGTATGTAGTATACCACAATTATTATACAATTGTCAACAATATCATGCATATGTGCGGGAATTTGTATACTGGGGGAATTTTTCATTACCGCACCAATACCGTAGGATTCTGTGATTTGTAACAGATTTCCATGTGAGCCCTCTGCAAAATTTCAAGGAATTAGTACAACATACAAACCAAACCTTATCAGGCTCCCTTGTGCAAAGGGAGCTCCTGCGTTAGCGGGTGAGGGATTGTTTTACTATCATTTTGTAGGATCATAAAATCAAAAATATCACTTAAACAATCACTCCGTCATGCCTACGGCGTGACACCCCCCTTTGCACAAGGGGGGCTTTATGTGGTTTGTATGTTGTACTAATTCCTTGAAATTTTGCAGAGGGTTTTCACACAGTTTGAATATTACCGATAACTGCCTTGCTGGAGAGACTGTAAAATCCCGCATACCAAAAAAATCCCCTTATTCAAAGGGGATTTTTATTTGGTTCACTTTATGCGGTTACAATTTTGCTCGCATCGGTAAGATTCAGCATCTTCACTGCATCTTCCCGCATTTTATATTTCAAAATTTTGCCCGCCGCATTCATCGGGAACGAATCTACAAACGCTACATAACGGGGCGTTTTGTGCTTTGCCATATGATCCCGCACATAGGTTTTGATTTCTTCTTCCGTAGAAGTCTCACCCTCCTTCAGAATGACACAAGCCATGATCTCTTCGCCGTAATCCTTATCGGGTACGCCGATGACCTGCACATCACTCACCTTCGGATGGGTATAAATGAAATCTTCAATTTCTTTCGGATAAATATTCTCACCACCGCGGATAATCATATCCTTAAGTCTGCCCGTCACTTTATAGTTTCCATCCGGCAAACGGCGCAGCATATCTCCGGAATGAAGCCATCCGTCCGCATCAATCGCGGCAGCAGTAGCCTCCGGCATTTTATAATATCCTTTCATAATATTATAACCGCGCGCCACAAACTCTCCGTCTACATTGTCCGGAAGCTCCTCACCGGTTTCCGGATCCACAATTTTACATTCAACACCGAAAATCGGACTTCCTACCGTATTCACTCTCGTCTCAATAGAATCGGTAATCTTGGACATTGTGGTTGCAGGAGAAGCCTCTGTCTGTCCATACGTGATACAGATTTCGCTCATATGCATTTCTTTAATAACCTGTTCCATAACTTTAATGGGACAGGGACTGCCTGCCATGATACCGGTGCGCATGCTGCTGAAATCCGTCTTTGCAAAATCCGGATGCCCCAGCATGGCAATAAACATTGTCGGCACGCCATGGAAACAAGTGATTTTTTCCTTTGTAATGCATGCAAGACCTTTGCTGGGTGAAAATGCAGGAATCGGACTCATTGTAACGCCGTGGGTCATGGATGCTGTCATAGCGAGCACCATACCAAAGCAGTGGAACATAGGAACCTGAATCATCATCCGGTCTGCTGTAGACAAATCCATGCAATCGCCGATCGCCTTACCGTTATTGACCACATTATAATGCGTCAGCATAACGCCTTTCGGGAATCCGGTTGTACCGGATGTATACTGCATGTTGCACACATCGTGCTTGCTGATCATAGATGCACGGCGCTGTACCTCACTGACGGGAACATTCTCACCGGCAGCCAACGCTTCCTCCCAAGTCCAGCAACCGGGCTGATCTGATTCGCACGTAATAATATTGCGCAGGAACGGCAATTTCTTGATACGCAACGGCGCGCCCTTTTTCGCAGTCTGCAATTCCGGACACAGCTCGTTGATAATTTTTACATAGTCAGAATCTTTGTAGCTGTCCACCATAACCAGCGTATGGGTATCGGACTGTCGGAGCAAGTATTCCAATTCATGTATTTTGTAAGCTGTATTGACTGTTACCAGTACCGCACCAATTTTTACAGTCGCCCAGAATGTAATATACCATGCGGGTACATTGGTCGCCCAGATTGCTACATGATCCCCTTGCTTCACACCCATTCCAATCAAAGCACGGGCAAAATTGTCCACATCCTCACGGAACTGCACATACGTTCTTGTGTAGTCGCAGGTGGTATACCGGAATGCATACTGATCCGGAAATTCATCGCACATACGGTCCAGCACCTGGGGAAAAGTCAGATCAATGAGTCTTTCCTTAGGCCACACATATTTAC
>CASTST010000030.1 GCA_949451655.1 uncultured Eubacteriales bacterium
CGGAAACAAAATCAAGCTCCAATTTTTGACGGCCCACAGTTCGAAAGGGTTGAGTGCCGATAACGTAATTATCATCAATGCAAAGGATGAAATCTATGGTTTCCCGTCGAAAGTGGACGACGACCCCGTGCTGAATTTGGTCGTGTCGAACGATACCTCGTATAACTATGCCGAAGAGAGACGGTTGTTCTATGTGGCTCTTACCCGAACCAAAAACCGAGTATTTATCGTTACTCCCGAAAAACGCCCCTCGGAGTTTATCAAAGAATTGTTGAGTGATCCGAAAAGCTATCCCAATGTTACGCTGCAAGGAGAGCTGAAAACCAACCTCGCCATCTCGAATGTCGTGAAAGATCGTTGCCCTATATGCGGCTATCCGATGCAATTTCGGTGGAATAAAAATTACGGATTAAGACTATGGATTTGCACCAACGATCAGGAAATCTGCGGATTTATGACCAACGACAAGCGCGGCGGTGAGCTATCCATTCAGAAATGCGACTGGTGCAAGGATGGCTACTTGATTGTCAAAGGTGGCCGCAGTGGCCCGATTTTAGGTTGTACAAATTATAAATCGGACAAATCTGGATGCGGCCGACTGCTCAGTCTGGAACATTATCGTGTATGGAGAAAGGACGACTTCGGCATGGAAGATCCGTCGAAAGATAGACCTGCTTACTTCTGTATTCCTGAATCTTCCGCAGGGAACTCACAAGCTCCTGAGATGATTCCGGCAAAGGCAAATCCTGTGATGAAGAAAAAGGCTGAAATCTACACGATCGGCTATTCGGAACGAATGATCGAGAAAGACGGATTCAAAGTGCTTGTAGATGCGAATGGCGATATACTTACCGACATGGAATTGCTTGCCAAGTTGCGCACCCTTAGGCAGACCCTCGCGCAGGAAGCCGGAGTGGCAGCGTCTCGCATCATGTATGATTCAGTATTGGTACTATTGGCGACGGACAGGCCGATGACCCGCGAAGAGTTTATTGATATAAAAGGAGTTACTATCAGTACGTATCTGCGATTCGGCGAACGATTCATTGCCGAAATCAAGAAACACGTTGAATCCTAATTACAGAAAAAGCGATGCGTTACACGCATCGCTTTTTCTTATTGGTAAAACTAAATATATTACAAATCATCCATTGCCGCAGAACGAACAGTATCCGTATTTATCTTGTCGTAGTATTTGAGTAAAACGAAATACTGCCCAAAATCACCTTTCTGCAAAGATAACTGGATGTCGCCTTTCGTCGTCTCAAAGGTTGTGTACCAAATGCAGCGATCCATCATCAGTTCATGCAATTTTTCATTGTTCGCATTCGGGTTGGTTCTCCCTTGAAACTGCTCCACCACCTCAGTTGGTTCGCCATATTTTTGAGTTAACATGGATTTAAGATGGTCATAATCTCTTTCCAGCGAGCTCCAATTATCGTGCGAGGGTAAGATTACACCGATTGTGCTGACTACATTTACAGCTTTCAGCGTGGAAACGCCTACCGTACAATTTTTGAAGCCTGCAAAATCGCCTTGCAGAATAGCTGTACCGTCCTGCGTCCCAAGATACGAAAATCCGGCAGCTTTCATTTTTGCCACATATTCATTAAGCGTTCCGTCAATAGGGACTCCTTTGAAAGATAGATGCTCTGATTTGTCTTGCGCCAATGAAATAAGAATTGTGTTTACAAAAAACAATAAAAAGATTAACCGTTTCATAATAAGATTGTTTGAGTTATTTTTATTTTGCGAATAAACCATCTAAGGCGCGCTTTATCGCTTGACGAATATCGTCCGCTTCGGTCGAGCCCTGTCCCTCTGCGGTGCAGGAGCAGAACATTTCGTGCGTATACGCCGATATGAATTGGATCGTTACCTCTATTGTGTAGCCTAATCCACGGTTTCGCCTGCCACTTTCGCCATAGTTGATAATCAACGTTTCCTTGGCTAATTCTGGGCTCAAATCAGGTAATATTACGTATCCTTTCTGAATCAGTATTCCTGCAATGACATCGCTGGGGTTGACGCTTTTGGTCGTCGATGATCCGTAGATTCCATACTGTCCTCCGTAGGTGCTTCCCGTACTGGACGTTAATTCCTTAGTAGGTGAAATGTAGGCATATTTGAACATTTCAATCGGAGAATTTTTTACAACTACCGGAGCTCTGAGTGGGGCACAAGCATTCATCAGTAGGATGATGCAAATCGCCAAAGTCAATCTTTTAAGCAAAATCATACCTAATAAGTTATATGTTCCCCAGCTCCTACAAGAACCATTATTAACCACGAAGCGTGGAACTGCAATGCCACGTCTTTATTTGGAGGTCGTAGGAAACCTTGCATACAGATGTAGTGATAGCAGCCCACGCTATATGCGTGAGAACCACTATGCCATCTGAGTATGCAATTTGAAAATTTCCTACATTTATAAAGTAAGATTCGGAAATGAAAACAAGAGCTAATCAAATGAAGATAAAACACCGTTATATCAATATATTATAACGGTTATTGTGTTTTCACTTGCTTGCAACCTTTGCAGTTGCTTGGTTCTTTTTCGGAGTATTTTTGTTTCTTATTTGTTCCTTGATTCGGATTATTCTTTCTACCTTTGCGGCAGTAAGAACGAGCAAAAAGTAAGAATTATGCCCCGAGTAAAGAAACCCGCGAAAGTCAAGGAGCCGATCCGTCTTCGGATGAAAGAATTAGCCGATGGCAGCAAAAGTTTGTATCTCGACATATACCGTAACGGCAAGCGGTCGTATGAATATCTCAAGATGTACATTATCCCTGAAACGGACGATAATGCCCGCAAACGAAATGCGGCAACCATGACGGCGGCCAATACGATCAAGTCTCGGCGTATCATCGAACTGACCAACGGCGAAGCGGGAATCAAGCGTGCCGATGACAAGGAATCGGTGTTATTGCTGGATTGGATGAATATTTACATGGAGAACCAGCAGAAACGCGGCAAGAGAGACGGACACCAGATCAAGGTCGCTATCCAAATACTGAAAGACTATGCGGGGGGAACGGGTAACGATGGATCAGGTGGACAAAATCTTTTGTCAGGGATATATCGACTATCTTTTGACTGAATACCGCCCGCAAGGAAAGCCCGTCTCGAAATTTACGGCGCAGAACTACTATCGGGTACTGAACGGAGCGTTGAACGCCGCCGTCCGTGCCGACGTAATCAAACTGAATCCCTTTACGAAAATCGGCAACTCGGACAAGATACACCGTCCCGAAAGCAAAAGGGAGTATATGACCATCGAGGAACTTCGCGCATTGATCGCCACTCCGATGAAGAACGAGGCGGTAAAACAGGCTTACCTGTTCTCCTGCTTCTGCGGACTGAGGATAAGCGATATAATCAGTCTGAAATGGAGAAACGTCTATGTGGATAACGGACAATATCGGTTAGAGGTTGTGATGCAGAAGACGAAGGAGCCGATTTACCTGCCGCTTTCGCCCGAAGCATTGCGGTGGATGCCCGAACGGGGCGAGAAGTCGGCGGAGGATGCGGTGTTCGACCTGCCCTCTACGACGCATATTAACATCCGGCTCAAGCCATGGGCGAAAGAGGCGGGTATCGACAAGCGGTTTTCGTTTCACACGGCGCGACATACGTTCGCCACGATGATGTTGACACTCGGTGCGGACTTATATACGACCTCAAAATTGCTCGGCCATACGGACGTGAAGATGACGCAGGTATACGCCAAAATCATCAATCGCAAGAAAGACGAGGCGGTCAATCTCGTGAATGGACTGTTCGATTGATTCGGAATCGAGCACGGTTCGGAAAATGGTTTACTTTGCTACGGGGGCGTATAGAAGAAAAAGAAAATAAACCTTTTTGCGGGCTGAATATATAGCCCTGAATAAAGCCGGCAAATGCAATGGCATGTAGCATAAATACATCCGGGAAGAAATGAATATTTCCTCTATAAGAGGTGTTCCTTGTATTCTCTGCTTATCTTGAACGTTTGTTGCGAGACCTTGACAAAGTAGCAGGGATATGTCGCCTCGCAATATGACGGTTATAATAGGGGCATTCTGCAACCGTTCAGGGCTTATCCGACTACTTACCTTGATCCGGATAGCTTTCAAAACCGCGCTGCAAATTCTTTTCTAAGTTCCCTCTTATCGTTAAAATTTTGATGGGCGATAAATAATTGCTGTTCCTGCAGCGAATAGACCCTTTGTTCATTTGTTTTGCCGAATCCAAACAGCCCACTATCGAACAATCATATAGCCTCTGCTTGCAGATTGAATGGCATTGCTCCCGACGATGAATGTCTGTTGGGGTATTAGGCTACCCCGACAGTTGTCGGGCTGTACAGCAGGCAAGATGGATCAACTTTGCAAATGGCAGATAAAGTTAAACAACTGTAAGTCTGTCAAATTAAGTTAGCCAATGCAAAGGTTTATGAGTTGCAAGCAGCGAATGGACACACAAATATAGAAACATCATTCTTTGGGTTGTCGAACGATCCCTATATAACAATACTTTTTGCAGGCGGCCTTTAATCCATAAAAAAGTTATCCAAATTAAGACTTTGTCATTTAATTTGCTATATTTGCAAGGAAATTACAAATTTAGGGGATAAAATGGTACTTGAAATTCGTCTGAAGAAAATACATTTGTATGCAGTGATGAGCGGCTACTTAAAACTGTTGCCATTTATGGTGCAAATGCATCAGGAAAAAGCAGTCTTATCAAGGCTATTCGCGCTTGTGTGGGAATGATATTCTCATCTCACAATTACAACGAAAATACGATATTTGCCTTTACTCCGTTCAAATTCGGGGGCATTGGCAAGCCAAGTACATTTTTCATTCGCTTTCTTCTTGAGGGGATCGAATATGAATATTCTTTTGAGCTCAATAAAGTTGAGATCCTGAAAGAGGCACTGTATTATTATCCGAATGGACGTCGTTCACTGGTATTTTCTCGCGATGAGACAAAGGGACCCGACAAAAAGGATATCTATGAATTCCGTTCGGTAATTCGCCGCCCGATGGATGTTGCTGCCAATACGTCCAAGAAAACGCTTTTTGTGTCGCGTGCCAGTCAGATGGACCGAGATGTCGCAAAAGATGTTTTTCGATATTTCAATGAGCGTTTTATTCTGAATTATTTCGGATATAATTCGTTCTCTGTCGAGCGCTTGCTGAATGAGAACAAAGAGCAGTTCCTTAATGTGCTGCGAATTGCCGACAGCGACATTGTCAAAATCGACAGCCGGCACGAGAATAAAGTCCTGTCTACTGCAGTGATTGACCCTGCAGACAATCAAATATTGTCAGTAGAAGATATTCAGAAACCACAGCTGGTCATTACGACCTATCACAGGAATAACCCGGATGTCCCTTTCAACTTTTTTGCAGAAGAGTCTGATGGAACACAGCGTTTATTCAGTATGATGCTGACGATTCTGGATATCGTCAAGAATAATAAAATCTTGTTGATAGATGAAATCGAGACGCAGCTGCATATAAAACTGGTAGAGTATATTATCGGTTTGTTCAATAAAAGCGAATCGGCGCAGCTGATATATACTACACATAACACATACCTGCTTAATACCAACAAGCTGCGTAAGGATCAGGTGTATTTTGTCAACAAACGGGATGACGGGTCCTCGGATTTGTATTCGCTGTTTGATTACAAAGATTTCCGCGACGGACTGGATGCAGAGAAGGCATATCTGCAAGGTCGTTTCGATGCCATTCCGTATATTGACGAACAGACGGATAGTTTTATGAAATAGACACTGATATGGGACGACAAATAAGAAAATCCAAAGGCAAAACAATGAAGCCGAACTTCTTTGTTTTCTGTGAAGGAGAGTCTGAGGTTGCCTATATCAGTCACCTCCGTTCACAATACCGTGCGCCTATTCAGATTATCCCAAGAAAGAGCGATTCGAACATATCCGTTCGGTATATAGAGAATTGCAAGCGGGAATATATTGTGACCAAAAATGATAAAACATTTCTAATGTATGACCTTGATGTGGACGGAATGTTAGCACACCTGCAAAGTATTCCGGATGCGGTAATGCTGGTGTCGAATCCATGTATTGAGTTGTGGTATTTGCTGCACTTTGAGGAGTGTCATGCTGAACTAACTCAAAACGCCTGCATCAAGAAACTAAAAAGACATCTTGAACACTATGTAAAGGGAACTTTGGCATTGAATGAGAAACAGCAGCTGTCCGACAAGACATCAGAAGCAACGGCAAGAGCCAAGGTGTTGGAGACATATAATAATCCGTCAACTACCATCTATAAAATGATAGAACTGCTGGAAAGTTTGTAATTTAAAGATCATGGAGAATAGAGAAATAACATTAGCTGATATCTTTCTTGACGTCTTGTCAAAATCACAAGATAAAGGTGCAAAACTAATGGCAGAGCGAATAAAGGCAGCTATTAAATCGCCAGAGATATTGGAACTGGTAAACATATGTGTTATAAATGCATTGGGATTTAAATCCAAAATCAGCAGCAAAACCGTAGATGATGCAATCGATGGTATTATCAGTTTTGTACACGCTGAAATTGACAGCAGCTCTTTATCGGGTGATGACAAAGAGAAAGAAAAGAATTCATACAAACAGTTTGCAAAAAGTCTCGGTAAAATTTTAAAAGAGAATTTAAGGGCGGCGCAACAACTAATATAGAAGAAGTAATTACGGACATCTATAATTGTTCTGCAATATTTTCAAGCAGCTGGATATCGGCAGGTAGTCGGAGGTCGGATTCATGTCTATTGAGGTAAAACTATGCACATAACAGTATATGTCAGCAGAGCATATTCAGTCAAAGGACAGGATAATTCTATTTAATGGATTGTATCGTATTGACGTCTTCGATTTAGACTCAAACCCTTTGTGAATTTCTTGAATCAGCGCAGTCGGCATCCATTTTTTTCGCTCAGAAACTCACGCAAGCCTTATTTACCGTAACTACACATGCGAATATTCGATTGCAGCAATAAATTACAGTGGCTGCGCCCACGATTTACAACTCAGACATCATAGAAATTTCGATGATTATTCAAACTTCACAGTTCAGTGATGCTGGCCGTGAACGTTAAATTTGACGTGAAAGATAGAAATTAACAGCATCTGTACTGCTTTGTGCTAATTGGTTTTAGCATAGCGCTTTAAGGTGCGATTCTAATGATTGAAACTATTTGATTAATGGTTTGTAATAATTGGGATTTATTTATTTCGCATTCCCATATTATAACAACTTTCCATCCTAACTGCTGAAGCTTCAATATAGTTTCTTTATCTCTTTGTTGATTGCGGAGGATTTTTGATTTCCAGTAGTCTACATTTGATTTTGGCTGAACAAAATGCTTGCATCCTTCATGTCCGTGCCAGAAACATCCATTAATAAAAATCACCGTTTTGTATTTGGGCAAAACAATGTCTGGTTTGCCAGGCAATTTGCTGACATTGATCCGATAACGATATCCTCTGCGGAAAAGCTCATGTCTTACAAGAATCTCAGGCTTGGTATTCTTGGACCGAATATGCGACATACAGCGGCGGCGTTGTTCTTGAGTTAATGTATCAGGCATTTTGATGCTTATTATCTTTTGGTAAAGGTAGTGATTATTTAAAATATTTAGGCTTGCTGACAAACAACATTCTGCATTCTTCAGATCTTATTCAAATGAAAACGGTTACAGCCCTCTGAATTATTTTCATTTAGTCAATCTCTGTTTGTGGAAAAAATGTATCTTTGTAAAATATGATTCAGCCGATTGAATACATTCAGTGTGCTGAAGAGTGGTAAAAATGCAAGATGCAAACTACAAAATGAAGAAGCCCAACAAACAGCTGATTGGCATAGACCTTTTTGCAGGTGCAGGCGGATTAAGTCTGGGTGCAGAAATGGCTGGTATATCCATGCGGTATGCAGTTGAAGCAGACACTTATGCCGCAGCCTCATATAAAAGAAATTTTAAGAATGCAACCGTTTTCTGCGAAGATATAAAAAAACTTTCAGCTGATAGTTTAAATACTCAACCGGTTTTTATAATAATGGGCGGCCCTCCATGTCAGGGATTTTCTCTTTCAAACACAAAAACCAGAGATATGTCAAATCCAAATAACAGGATGTTTGAGGAATTTTTGCGTTTTGTTGATAAAATTGCTCCAACATGGTTTGTATTTGAAAATGTATATGGCCTGACAAAGTTTAAAAACGGAGAGGAGAATATACAGAATCATATAGAAAACCGATTTAGACATATTGGCTATACGGTCAGATCAAAAATACTGTATGCATCTGATTTTGGCGTGCCGCAGCGCCGGAACAGGCTGTTTATTGTTGGGAATAGAAATGGGATAGATTTTGAGTTCCCCAAAGAGTTTGATTATTCAGTTTCTGTTGATGAGGCGATTAGCGATTTGCCGGTTCTTGAAAATGGAGAAATTCAAATGAAAGGGGAATACACGGTCCCTTTTGAGCAGGCGTCTCCATATGCTCAGTTGATGAGACAAAAATCAAAAGCCCCCACCCAGAATATCGTATCACGCAATAAGGACTATGTAGTTGAACGCTATAAATACATTGGCCAAGGTGAAAACTGGTCTTCTATCCCCGACCATTTAATGGGGAACTATGCCGATAAAAAACGATGCCACAGCGGAATCTATAAACGATTGATAGGCAGCAAGCCGTCGGTGGTTATATCGAACTATAGAAAAAGCATGCTTATCCATCCTCATCAGGATCGAGGGTTGTCTGTTCGTGAGGCGGCCCGGCTGCAAAGTTTTCCCGATGATTTCATATTTGAAGGCCCCGTATCGTATGTTCAGCAGCAGATTGGCAATGCTGTTCCTCCGTTGCTTGCCAAAGCTGTTATGAAGAAGATATTGACTTATAAATAACATTGCAGCTATGGGCACTTATAAAGAGAATATTCCTAAAGCCGATATGCTGATGGGGTCGATGCGCTCAATGGGTTATTCGTTCGAGTCTGCAATCGCTGATGTTATTGACAACAGCATTAGTGCCGGGTGCTCATATGTTTATCTGCTTTTCCCAACCGATTCTTTCCAAAAACAGGCTGTGGGTATTCTTGACGACGGCTGCGGACTGTCTCGTGAAGAACTTTTCGAAGCAATGTGCTATGGCAGTTCTGCAGCAGAAGCAACCCGCTCTGAAAATGATTTAGGAAGGTTTGGGCTGGGACTTAAAGCTGCATCATTGTCTCAATGCCGCATATTGACTGTTGTGAGCATGCAGGACGGAGAAGTCAGTGCGTATTCGTGGGACTATAATTACATACTTGAACACAAAAAATGGTTTGTTAACGAGCTGACCGCTGATGAAATATCAAATCTGCCGTACATAGAGAATCTGCGAGAAGCAGGAAAGACAAATGACAGCGGAACTCTTGTGATATGGGAGGATTTTGATGTGTTGGAAAAGTCGAGTCATGGACAGGTCTTCAGCACACTTCGTGAATTAAGTGATAAGGCGCAGGAGCATGTGGCCCTTATTTTCCACCGCTATATCTCGGCGAAGAAACTTGTTATCTGGGTTAACAGCGCAAAAGTAAAGGCACAGGACCCATTTCTTGAAGGCAATGCCAAAACTACGACGAAAAAAGAGCTCGCTATTGCACTGCGGGACAGCCAAGGTATTGAACGGCTGATAAAAGTGCGTCCGTTTGTGCTGCCTTTCGGCTCGGACCTGACAGAAAAAGATAAAAAACTTTTAGGCGGTACTGATAATCTGAGAACAAGACAGGGTTTCTATATTTACAGGAATCAGAGGCTTATTATTTATGGAACATGGTTTGGGCTCAAACGCAGTGAACTGACAAAAAATGCCAGAATACGCGTAGACATCCCCAACTCTCTGGATGATATTTGGGGCATCGATATTAAGAAACAGAATGCGTCAATACCTAAATCAATTCAGAACCAGCTTAAAAAGACCGTTGAAGAAGCAATGGACATTTCTGTTAGAAAACAGACGCATCGCGGCCGCAAAGATAATTCGGAAGATAATATAAGCCACATTTGGGATAGAATGCGCGGCAGAAATGATGCCTACTACTATCAGATCAATCGAAACAGCCCCCTCTGCAAATATGTAATGGAGCATATCCCTGACGATGCAGCAGATATTGTCGAGACTCTGTTATCTGAAATAGAAAAGGGAATCCCGGTGCAGGATATATATGTGGACAGATGCAATGATGCTATTGTTGTAGAGGATAAAGTGCAATACCTTGAAGATGATTTTCAATTGGGTATTACGCTGATTGACAAAATGGTTAAATACGGCAGGGAGCTCAATGACGCTGTTGATACTATTATGAAAGCCGAGCCATGGTGCTGTCTTCCGCAATTGAAAGAAATGCTGATAAATTATTATACAAATGAAGATAAGCAGCGATGAGTTCAATGATCTCATTATGGTAATCAAACGCCGCATCGGAGCAGACAAGCGAAACGGGAAAACCATAAAATACAAAGATATTGACTCTTACATAGACAAGGGTCTTGAATTTATTCCAATCAGTCTGACTGCTGAGGACAGGGCAGAAGTTTTTCGCGCCATCGAAACAGAAGAGGCAATAAAACACACTAAAGGCAATTGTATATTCGACGACTATGATGATCCTCACAATTGGTATGAGCATGCAGAAATCGAAGATGAGCATTTCTGGAGGCTGTACAGCAAATATCTTCTGGAAGAATCATCGCTGGATGACAAGAGTATAGATATTTTAGGCAAGAAGACTCTTCCTGCCATAATGAATTGTCTTTGCAATCCGAAAGAAGCTCACGAGGGAAGGCGGCTGGTTCGCGGTTTGGTTATTGGTGACGTTCAGTCTGGAAAAACAGCAACGTATTCCGGTCTGATATGCAAAGCTGTTGATGCCGGTTACAAAGTTGTCATTTTGCTTGCAGGCATAACGGAGAATCTTCGCCAGCAGACTCAGGAGCGTATTGACCAAGGCATTGTAGGCCTTGAAATCAAAAAAGATGATATAACAAAAATAGAGAAACCCAAACGAGTCGGTGTCGGCAAATATGACAAACAGTTGCTGGCATCGTCTTATACTACTCAGTCATCAGATTTTGTCGGACAGAAAGACAGTATTTTTGTGTCGCTTGAAGCACAGCGTTCAGTTGTACTGTTTGTTGTCAAGAAGAATGTATCTGTTCTTACAAAATTGCACAACTGGCTAAAGAACAGCAATTATGATCATTCGGAAGAGTGTGTCAATGCTCCCTTGCTGCTTATAGACGATGAAGCGGACAATGCATCTGTCAATACGAGCAAAGATGAAACGAATCCAACAAAGACAAATGCCATTATAAGGAAAATCTGCAATTTGTTTAAAACTGCATCGTATGTCGGTTTTACAGCAACCCCATTTGCAAATGTTTTCATCGATCCGGATTCTGTTGATGAAATGAAAAATGCAGATTTGTTCCCGGAACATTTTATATACACACTGCCAACCCCCTCGACATACATTGGAGCAAAGCAGATATTCAATGCCGGCTCCAAATATTATCGCAATATAAGACATATCATTGATATTGATGAACCCGACTATGGAGATGAATGCTGGCGTGATTGGGCTCGCACCCACATTGATGAATTGAATGCGGGAACATTCTATTATCGGCATCAGAAAGAATGGAGCGGTATCCTTCCCGATTCGTTAAGAGAGGCTGTTTATTGTTTCTTTTTGGCGAATGCTATTCGGGATTTGCGAGGACAAAGTTCTGCGCCGAGAAGCATGCTGGTGAATATGTCTCGATTCGTGAAAGTGCAAAATGTGATTAAGGAAGAGGTAGAACACATTTATGATGAATTTAAGAGTATAGTTGAAAAAGATTTCAACAGCGATTCTCGCAAAAACACGAATCTGCCTCTCTATAAAGAATTGAAGCAGTTGTGGGATAAGCATTACAGTTTTGTCTCTGATGTTTCATTTGAGAGAGTTGTCAGGAAAGAAAACCTTTTCAAAGCAATTGAACACATAAAAGTTCTCGTAGTAAACGGATTAAAATCAAGCGGAAAGCTTGACTACAAAGAAAATCCGTCATTGCGGGTTATTGCTGTCGGAGGAATGGCATTGTCCCGAGGCTTGACCTTGGAGGGGCTGCTGACAAGCTATTTCTACCGCAATACAGCTACTTTTGATGTTTTGATGCAGATGGGGCGCTGGTTCGGATATAGAAAAGGATATGAAGATATTTTCCAAATATGGACGAGCGAGGAAAGTGCAAGCTGGTATGATGAGATTTCTATGGCGTCAGAGGATTTGAAGGAAGATCTGAAAGAGATGTTTGCACAGCGGCTGACGCCAAAGGATTTCGGAATTAAAGTGCGCGACAATTGTCAGGAGCTGCAAATCACTGCAGGCAATAAGATGAGGCAGTCCTTCAATCTGGATATACAGGAATCCTATTACGGCAATATATATGAAACACCGTATATCAGTCTGAATGCGGCTCACAACACTCTTAATCTCGAGCAAGTGACTTGGCTGGCGGAGGAGCTGTTTAAAAGAAACTTGTCGTTTGACAGATTCAAAAACAATACGTCTCTGATAGTAAAAGATGTGCCGAAAGATGTTGTAACGGCTTTTGTGAAAAATATTAAAAGCTCAAAGGTTAATCCGAATTTCAACACTGAATATATTCTGGATTTCATAACAGATGAAAACACTGTAGGATTAGAACATTGGGATATAGTTTTCCAAAGCGGCGAGTCTGACAAATGTTATGAAATACCGCACATAGCATCTGTCAGATGTGCAGCACGCACTGTCCATATTGAAAATAATGCTATTGCTGTAAGCTCGCGGCGCAAATTGCTGAGCACTCATGAAGGGACTTATGGACTATCTGAAGATCAGTTGAATATCGTAAAGAGAAAATGCAAAGAACAGTGGAGAAAGGAAGGTAAAAATGAAAATCGGGAAATTCCGAACAGAGCATACTTTGAACATTTGGCAGACCGAAAACCTCTGTTGATAATTATGCTTATCGAACCTGTGAGGACCGAGGGAAAAGATGAAAAGAAAAAGCTGTCTGAATACCGGGAAGCATTGGGTAAAGATAAAATGGCTGCTTTTGCCATAGGATTCCCTGATGTAAAGAGTGCTCAAAATGTAAAGCATTATAAGGCAAACAAAATATATTATCAGCAGTTTATGCAGGATGAGTCAGAAGACATTGAAGACAATGAAACAATACAATAGCCAGGATATATACAGTATCTTCTCTGAAGGATTTGAACAGGGCTTTTTCAAAAGAGTTGGAACAGCCGGGGATCTTAACACCTATATAGGCAAAGACGACAAAGGCCGGTATGCTTTCAAGTTCAAAGGGCAGTATGTTCCGACAAGAATATTTGGCTCCGAGGTGATATCTGTCGAGCAATATGAAGATGACAGCTCATATTCACTGTTTTTCTTGCTTGAAAAGGAAGAACTTCTTGAACGTTTCTGTACATTCTGCCAGGACCTTCTGTCCTCTCTTGACGGAATAACAGACCAGATTAAAGGCTATCGGGCTGTATGCAACAGATACGCATCATGGAAGCGTCTGTTCAAACCCAATCACGGAGACATGACTGAACCGGAAATTATGGGCTTGATCGGAGAAATGCTGTTTTTGAAAGACGAAATGATTCCGATGTATGGAACAGACAAGGCTATAGACAGCTGGACAGGGCCTGAAAAAACCAGTAAAGATTTTTCAATAGACAGCATCTGGTATGAAGTGAAAGCAGTCAGTGCCGGAAAAGATGCTGTGTGCATCTCTTCAATTGAGCAGCTGGACAGCAATGTTGACGGCTGTCTGGCCGTATACAAGCTTGAAAAAATGAGCCCTGGATATGACGGTGTTAAACTCAGCTCTCTCGCCAATGAAATTATGACATTGATAAGCAATGATTTCTACAAGGAAATGTTTGCAAGGAAACTGATGTCATACGGCTTTGACTGGTCAAGCGATTACGACAACTTTGTATATTCCCAAAGCTCATTTGCCAAGTATATTGTGTCAGAGGGATTCCCGCGCATTATGCGGAACAGTATTGCACTGCCAATTGTAAAAGTTCAATATGAACTCATGCTTTCAAATATAGAAGAATTTAAACAATCATAATAAGCACTGCAATGGAGATAGGCGAATTTAGAAAACAGTTTATGGAGCAACTCCGCTTTGATGCCGAGCATGAAGGGTCGGCGCCGGAGGCGCAGTTTATCAGCAGGGCTCTGGAACTTCTGGAAGATATAGGAGATGTTTCTGATCCTATGCCTATGTCCATTGAAATGAAAGGACGCCGGGGGCGAATAATGTCTTTTGACGCCTATGCTTATGATGAAGCTGATGGAGCGCTGGTTATGATTGCCAGTGATTTTGTCAATGAAATCGACAATATTCCCACTTTAACCAATACACGCATTGATGAATTATTCCTTCACATGAGGAATTTTATTGAAGAGAGTGTTGATGGTGATATATCTGCATATTGCGACGATTCAGACCAAGCCATTAATGTGGCAAAGGAGATAAAGGCGAAAGTGGGCAAAAGTATGCTTGCTACCGAAATATCCCGATTCAAGTTTATCATTCTATCCAATGCCATTCTCAGCAAACAGGTTAAAAACGTCAGCCGCGAGGAATTTCTCGAACGACCGGTAGAACTGAATGTGTGGACAATAGAGCGGTTTCATCAGACATATGCCTCTAATTCCAGTGAAATCATTGAGATTGCAACCAAGGATTTTGATTGTGACGGCATTCAGTATCTCAAAGCAGACATTGGCGAGGATGCGAACTATGATGCTTATCTGGGTATTGTTCCGGGAGAGTTTCTGGCGAAGATCTATTGCAAATATGGAAGCAAGCTGCTGCAGGGCAACATTCGTGCTTTTTTGAGCGTGAGAGGCAAAGTCAATAAAGGAATACGTGAAACCATTATAAAACATCCGGGAAATTTCTTTACATATAATAATGGCATTGCTGTGGTCGCCCGCTCAATCGGTTTTTCCGATGACGGGACCAAAATAGTATACCTTAAAGATCCCCAAATAATAAATGGCGGTCAAACTACGGCGTCACTGGCCAATGCAAAAATCAAGAAAGAGGTAAAGGACGGAGGCATGGATAACCTGTTTGTACCGATGAAGCTGACAGTGCTTAACGTTGATGATGATATGTCCGAGGATGATATTGAACGATATAACAATATTACCAAAACAATATCTCAGTGTGCAAACAGCCAGAATGCTGTGTCTGAAGCCGACTTTTTCTCAAACCATCCATATCATGTTATAATGGAGCAATTGTCAAGAAAGAGGATGGCTCCGCCGATAAATGGCAATCCATATCAGACAATTTGGTTTTACGAGCGTTCAAGAGGAAAGTGGGAGCAGGAACAAATGCAGCTCAGTCCCGCGGCTCGTGCAAAATTTTGCGAGAAACACCCTAAAAATCAAGTCCTCAAAAAGGAGAAACTTGCCAAATGTCTCAATGCGTTTGCAATGAATCCTCATGAGGTATGTCAGAGTTCAGCTATTAACTTCTCGCGATTCGCCAAAACAATTGACAGCCTGTATGAAACTTCCAAGGAGAGTATCAATGAGGTATATTTCTCAAGATGTGTATGTTCTGTAATTATCTTTGATTCATTGGACCGTCGCATAAATAAAGCGGACTGGTATCCGACAGGAGGTAATAAAGCCCAAATAATTCCCTATGCCATAGCAAAAATGATGGCTATGATTCCCAAGAACATGGATCTTGACTGGAAACTCATTTGGCAAAAGCAGGAAATGTACCCGGCTCTTGAAAAGGAACTGATGAAACTGGCGCATATTATTCATAATTTCTTTGAGGAGGAAGCACAAGGCGGATTGGTCAGAAGTATGGCCCGTCGTGCAGATACCTGGAATAAGTGCAAAAATCTGCAGCTGTCCTTATCGGACGAGTTTGTATCAACCTTAATCTCAAAAAATGAGACGAAGCAGGAAGAGGCTGCCGCTAAAAAAGAAAGGAAGTTCAGTCAGAATATAGATGCCTCAGTTGAGATATTTAAATTGGGAGCTGATTATTGGACTAAGGTGTGCAATGATTTATCAAAAGAGAATATACTGCCATATGGAGATGTGGCATTTATAGGCAGTATCGCAGAGTATATCAAGCGAAATTCTCTGCCGTCTGCCGCACAATGCAAGCGCCTTGTCAAGATTGTTGAGAAAGCCGAGGATAAGGGGTATATTATGCCATAGAAACGACATATAATCTTTGCCGCTTTAATCGGAGTGCCACTCCCGCTTCGAGATTCAACCAGCTATAAAAGACTCTTTCTGCTTGCAGTAAATAGGCAATTTGCCCGACGGCGCAAGGTGGTTGGGGTATTAGGCTCCCCTGAAAGGGATTTTAGTGGACATCGGGCAAGCCCGTTATGCTTTTTATAATCGGCAAATACACTACAAAGTCGGAGGAAATTTACATACTTAAAAGAGCTGCTATGCTGTACTCGCAGCGACCCCAAAGCCGACAATGACCAATACAGAACGAGGGTTGGAGAATTGCACATTCCCCAACCCTCGTTTCTGCTTCAAATAAACCTGCTGTTTTTCGTTTAGCTCTTTATAAGGCTCGAGTCTCAGTCCAGCTCAACCCTCGATACGACAAGCATATTGAATTGGATATTTCCATGAAATTATGGAGTATCGCCACCAAAATTGCAGCGAAAAGAGAAAATACGCAGTAACATTATCTTCTCTTTTGGCTGTACGTTTTCAGAAAGCAGAGAGGAAAAAGCCGAAAATTCAGTTTAGTTTGTGCATTAGCCTTATATAGGCTAAATCAAAGTAAACTATATTTAGAAAGGCATATTTGTTTTTCGGTGTGTCTATGCCGTAAAAAGCAATCATAGCCGAGAACAAGATGATGCGAAAAATCCGGGATGAAATAGAGCTTTTTCTCCTTTCTCCTTTGGCTGCAATAATAGGCGATGCGATTTTGCAGTCTTAGCCATGAAACAAGAATAAGCGTATGCGAGCCAAGTATCGCAGCTAAAAAGGCCTGCGAATACCAGCAAGTGAAAAGACAGAAAACAACTGCAAGATAAAAAACAGAGGAACGGCTTAAATCCTTGATTTTGTTTCTGTATTGTTGCTTGTTAGAACGATATCAAGATTTATATTATTGAATATTAGATGATTGATATGTGGCTATCTAAGACTTCCTACGTTTCCAAATACTTGATGAGCATAACGCTTCTTTTCATATGTCTGGAACGAGTTTCCCCAATCCCACTACAAAAATAATTAAAAGCCGTGATATTTTATCATTTTGCTTGCGTTTTCACAATGAAACTTTAAATTTTCAGCCCTTTATGGCCGTATTGTTTACGCGTAGGTTGGCGAAAGGTATTTCGTAATTTCGCGAACTTCTCTCTGCACCACTCTTTAAACGGTACTTTGTCTATGTTAAGTTGTAGTTTCCGTTTGTCAGTTGGATCGGTCGTTATTTGCGCTGTTACCCGTTTGACTGCGAATTTGCAGTCGTGTTCTTCGGAGTAGAGTTCGCCGCTGTATTCGAGCGGTTTGCCTTTGATAAGCGTCGCTGTTTGTTCATCATCGAAACCGGCGGTTCGGCAAATGTTTTCCATTCGTATCATCTCACGGAAATAGGGAAGCCACGTTACAGCTTTCGAGAGGGCGGCTTTCAGTAGCGACACTTCTTTTTCGTGCCGTTTCGTAAGGTTCGCCGTCTCGGTGGTATGTTGCGTCTGCATTGTCGTCAGTTCCCGGCTATGGTCGTTCTGCATGGTCTGAATCTTCGTTTGCAGGGTTTCGATGGTTTCTTCACGCGTGGCTACCTCCCGACGCAGGGCGATATTCTCCCTTTCCAGCGTCTTGACCTTATTGCTGCCGAACATCGCACCGACGCTTTCGGCGATGTTGGTTGCGGCAGCGGTCGCGGCCCCTTTCAGCCGTTCAGTCTGTACTTCCTTTTTCGCACGGTTCAGTTCCTCCTGTGCCGTCGTTTTTCGTTTTTGCAATTCCGTTACATCGGCTTTCAGCGTATCGGTCATTGCCTTCACCTCTCGGTAGAACTGCTGTGTGTCGACATGTCGTGCTTCGGAGCCTTCAATACCGCGTTGCAATCCGTATTTCGCCATTGCTGCGGCATAGGTGTTTTGGTATTCTTTTAGCTTGATGCGCGACATGACCTCGTCGGCGCACAACCGAGGTCGGGACGCCGATTTCGTGCGGTAGCATTTGGCTGCCCGCTCCTCCTGTTTCTTGCGTTTCCGTTCGGTCGTTACGATGGGCACGAGCGTCGCATGGATGTGCGGTGATGTTTCATCCAAATGCAGATCGGCCGAAATGATATTCTTCCTGCCGAACGTCTCGGCAAGGTATTTCATGTTGTCGGCGCACCACTCGTCCAACCGACCTCCGCGCACGATGCGTTGCATGTCGTCGGGACTGCCCGACAGCATGATGCGTATTGCCCGCACTTGGTTCTTGCCGACCTTGCGGGTAAGTCCTGCGGTCTCCAACCGATGTTGGATCGCCTGCGTGCGGGTATGGATACCGTCGGGATATTCGATGAGCCGACGGTTCAGGTAAGTTCGTTCCTCGTCGGCGTTCGATGGTTTGACCTTGCGTTCGATGTGGGCGGAGGTTCCGCTGTCGGTTCCGCGGGTCTTCTGCATATGGAATACGACAT
>CASTST010000031.1 GCA_949451655.1 uncultured Eubacteriales bacterium
GGATTTTCAATTCGGATACACATCACACTTCCTCCGTTTTTACAATGTAGCTGCCCGCCGCGACTTCTGCTTCTATCCGGGCATATTCCTGCTCGCTTATCGGATAAAATCGGATCCGATCCCCCGCAGTGTACAACACAGGCGGATTTCTATGGGGATCATACAAACGCACCGGCGTCCGCCCGATCAGCCGCCAGCCGCCGGGAGATGCAATCGGATACACGCCTGTTTGTTTTCCACCAATCCCCACGGATCCTGCAGGGATCAATTCCCTGGGATTTTCCAGTCTGGGCACTGCAATGGTTTCATCCATGCCGGACAGATATGGAAATCCGGGTAAAAATCCGATCATATTGATGGGATATTCCCTGCTGATATGCCGCCGCACAATTTCCCGCATATCCAACCCGGTTTTCCGAGCGATATATTCCAGATCCGCACCGAAGCGTCCGCCGTAACAAACGGGGATATAAAACCGCCGTCCGCCGTCTCCCTGTTCGCCTTTGCGGGACCGGCGCATGCAGGATACCGTCAACTTTTTTATCTCATCAAAAGATATAACAAAAGGATCATAACATATGGTAACAGAGCGATATGTAGGAATAATTTCGCAAATTCCTGCCGCATTCCTGCGGCGCAGCTCTCCGGCAAGCCGAACTGCTGCTTCTCCTGCACGGGGATCCATTTCTCTGGAGAACTCCACCGTAACAGCGCATTCTCCGCAAGATAGAAATTTATATCGCATATGCAGATCCTCCGTTTGTTTTTTACAAAATTTACGCCTCAAAAAAGCCCTTTTCAATGGTTTTTGCAAACCATGTGCTGCATGTATCCTGCAGCTTCAAGGAATATTCTACGCATCCGCGCATTGCTGTTACAATTGCGCAGGTCATTTCCGTTCCAATTCCGTCGATTGCAGGAATTGCCCAGCCGTACATATCAATGACACCGCATTCTGCCGCTTTCTCCATTGCACGCTTCTGGAAATCCGCGTCATGGAACAAATCCAAATCTCTTTTCAGATATGCAATCGCAGCCATCATGCCATAGCAGCCCCAGTCGGACACAGTTGCGGTGATGATATTATCCGTCTTGGTTTTCACAAGAATTCCTGCGCCGCAGCCACACTCGCAGCCGCCATTTCCTGCGTATGGAATATATTTGGCTATATGATCGCCGATTGCACCCATGCCGATTTCATTGCCCAGATCACCAATCGCGATATTCAGCACGCCGGCGTTGTACAGCTTCTCCCAAAGAACGTCCGTCTTTGCTTCCAGTTCCGTCACTTCTTTGCCTATAGCATTATGATATACAACGTCTGTATTGGAGCCGGGCGCCTCAATGGAAATAACCGCGCGGGGCATACCGGTTCCGGCAAGCAAATGATCTGAAAATGCTTCCGCAGCAGCGATATCCTTAGGGAAAGAAATCAGCGACATGGTCAGCGGAATTGACATAAGCTCTTCTGTATCCGTCAGATGCACGCCCAAAATAGAAGCAAGGCCTTTTGCAGCAGGCATACATTCTTCTGGACAAATCACCACAGGACGCACGCCGAACGCTTTGATAAGGCACCGTGCCAAAAGCATCGTACTGATAATACCATCTGTTTCCGCTTTTTTATAGGGACGCAGCACAAACCCGCTGATCAGGTACACAATATCATCCTGCTGGAGTGTAGTGCACAATTTTTTTGCTGCGTTCATGGTCAAAGGCTCTCCCTGATATGCCCGCGCACCCTTATATAAAATTTTACACACGCCATATCCTCTGGGATCCAGATTTGCCAAGTCGTCCAAACTGCTTCCCAGATTTTCCAGCGTCAGTTCTTCCTGTGTCATTTCACTTCCTTGCCTTTCTTTCATTATGCCTGCGTAGCCTGTGTCCAGTCAGCTACCAAATCCCGACGCAGAATTTCCAGAATTTCCGGTGCCTTACCGCCGACAGACTTGCCGTCAACGGTAGCAGCAGCCAGGCAGAAGGATCCGGAACTTGAAACGATGATTTCATCCGCATCCATCATTTCCTGTACGGTAAAGGGTGTTTCATCTACAGGAATATTATTCTTCTTACACATTTTGATCAGGTTTGCCCGTGCGATTCCGGGCAGGATCAAATTATCCGTAGGAGCAGTACGGAAAATACCGTCTTTAATAATATGTACGTTGGAATGTGCGCACTCTGTGACCCGTTCGCCGCGATGGAACACGCATTCTCTGCACTGCGCGTCTTCCGTTTTCTTTGCAGCCAATACGCTGGGAATCAAATTCAAAGTTTTTACATTGCAATGGAAAAACCGGGTATCTTCCGCTGTAATCAAATGAACCGGAATACTGTTGTCCGTAATCTTCGCAGGGGTCAGCATAATCCAGATATTTGCAGTCATATCATCTGCAAAAGTGTGCTTGCGGATGCCGCTGCCGCGGGTTGCCTGCCAGTAAACGAACTGTTCCCCATCATCCACCTTACGCACCATTTCAGAAAGCAGAGCTTTCATTTCATCCTTTGTCTGTGCAATACGAATGTCCATAAGTGCTGCGCTGTTGTAGAAACGGTCAATATGTTCATTCAAATTATAAATGATATGATTTCTGGAGTAGGTGGCATCATACACACCGTCTCCAAAATAGCATGCTCTGTCCAGCATCGGGACAGACATTTCTTCCAATTCACCGTATTTTCCGTTGTAGTATCCAAGTGTTTTCATCTGTATTTCCTTTCATAAAAAAAGCAGGATGGCGCAGGCATACAAACCCAACCACGACGCCATTGTCCTGCTGAAATTCACAACAGATTTATTTTAGTCCCTTTACGGAAAAATGTAAAGAGGTTTTGCAAAAAAAGTTACACAAATTCTGTTTTTCTGTCACACTGTTGCTTTAATCTGTATGCTTCAAACGTAATTTGGTAATTTTTAAAGATAATATTCGATATATGCAAGTTCCCTACAAGCATGACGGAAGAAGTGTCTGAGTAATGCTGCCGATTTGAAGATAATGCGAAATGTTAGCTGGACAATCCCCCAGTCTCCGCGTTGCGGAGCCAGCCCCCTTTGCACAAGGGGGCCTGCGACGACAAACTTAAGCCTCCCCTGTGCAAGGGGAGGTGGCACACCCAAGCGTAGCGATTGTGTCGGAAGGGGTTGTATAGGTAATTCCGCCGATTTGAAGATAACATGAAATGTTAGCATAACAATCCCCCAGTCTCCGCTACGCGGAGCCAGCCCCCTTTGCACAAGGGGGCCTGCAACGACAAACTTAAGCCTCCCCTGTGCAAGGGGAGGTGGCACACCCAAGCGTAGCGATTGTGTCGGAGGGGTTTGTTTGAGCAATACTGTCGATTTGAAGACAAAAAAAGGATGCTTTTAACTAAGCATCCTTTCTTTCTAAGACAATGTATATGTTCCTGCATACGGAAGCGTCCGGTCACTGTCACCGCGTCCGGTCACCACCACGTTTCCGGAACCATCGCCGGCAGCAACAAGCATTGCATTTCCCCAGTCTCCTTCAAACAAAGCAGAACGAAGGGGAGTCTGCGTTATTTGTGCCGCTCCGAGCAGTGTATCACCCAAAGGACTATCAATCTCAACTCTCATATGGTCACTCTCATAAACAACTGTCATGCGGTATCCCCTGCAAGAGTATTCACCTTCAGCAATAAATGCACTGGCAACCAGTGCCTCTGTCTCCGCATTGCTTTTCTGCTCATAATATGTATATGTGCCGGATATAGAAGCATTCTCCATTCCATCCTCACAAAAAGAAACGAGCAAAGCTTGACCATCCTGGGAAACATCCACCGCAAGTGTCACATCAGAATTGTCATTATCGGAAACAATAAACGATTCGGTATTCGCTTCTTCATTCCGAACGGAACCAATAAACATGCGAATGCCATACTGGGGTGTACAAACCACCAACTGATATCCGCCATCCTGCGTATTATCAATGCCAATCAGCTCCATGATATAAGATCCGTTGCTGTAGCATCCCTCACGCAGCGCAGACAAGTTTTCTGTATCCGCCGTTGTGTCATCAGAGACTTTGGTCACCGCAGGGGCGCTTTCTGTTTCACCGCCTGCGGTAATATAACATTCCACACCTGTTACCTGGTAAAGCCACGCACATGAAGTCAGCATCACACTAAGAACAGCAGGAAGAAATATAACACACAGTTTTTTCATTCTCAACCTACAACCTTCTCGGTAATTATGTCATATTTGTTTATGTCGGTTATTGTAACATAGTAACGAATAATTATCAAGACACTAAGCGAAACAGTTTGTAAACGATTTGAAAACAATAAAAAGAGGTGCGTTGCACCTCTTTTTATTTCTCATGAATTCAG
Organism: uncultured Eubacteriales bacterium; assembly: GCA_949451655.1. Classification (GTDB taxonomy): domain Bacteria; phylum Bacillota; class Clostridia; order Oscillospirales; family CAG-272; genus Avispirillum. The sequence goes on from CASTST010000031.1 coordinate 4,351, forward strand.
CACTTCTACCCAAAGCGCTTCGTAATACGCCAAAGTATCTGCGTCCATATCATGGAACCACTGTACCGCAGGCATATCCTCCTTGGAAGGATATAAAATTTCATTGTCTTTATAGGTATAATCCTCATGGGAAACCACTGCCGTATTCGGCGAAGCATAGCAAATCATTTCCGCATTTGCCAATGCCACCTCCGGTTCCATCAAAAAGTTCATATACAGCATAGCCGCTTCATAATTCTGGCATCCTTTAGGAATGCAAACAGAATCACAGAAAATATTTACACCTTCTTTCGGATATACAAAAGCAAGATCCGGATTATTCTCTTTCATAGTCAGATAATCCCCGGCATAATAAGGCGCCAGCGCTGCGTTGCTGCCTTCCATTTTATTGAACACTTCATCCATAACGCGCGCCTGCAGCACAGGACTCTGCTTCTTCAAAAGTTCAGCAGCCGCATCCCAGTTCCCATGATCGGTTGTGTTCACATCCTGTCCCAAAATCAGCTGTGCCAAAGCAAACGCGTCTCTGGGATTATTGAAAGTGAGGATGTTACCACTGTATTTTTCATCCCACAAAGCTTCCCAGCTATCAATAGAACCTTCTACCATTGAAGTATTATAAATGAGTCCCACCATGCCTACGTTATAAGGAACGGAATATGCGTTATCGGGATCGAAATACAGATTTTTGTACTGGTCATCAATTAAATTATAGTTGGAAAGCTTCTTCACGTCCACCGTTTCCAGACGATCCTCACGGATCAAGCGTTCAATCATATAGTCGGATGGAATGATGATATCGTAATAATTTGCACCGGAAACCAAATCAGAATACATCGTTTCATTATCATCATACGTGCTGTAGACCACTTTGATACCGGTAAGCTTTTCAAATGCCGCATTTACATCCAGGGAGCCTTCCTGACCGTCTGAAATATATTCGCCCCAGTTATAAACCTTCAGGGTTGTACCGGCAAGATCCTTATTATATTCACCTTTTAAAAGCGCACTGTCAATTTCATCGTTGCGGGATCCGCAAGATACTGCGGACAAACACATCATACCAAGCAATACACAAAGTGCAATAACGGAAAATATTTTTTTCATTCAAGATTCCCTTTCAAATTTTATCTGTATTTATTATTTCACAGGATACTGTGCCGACTTTTTCGCCTGCCGAATCTGGGACAGATTCATAATAAGCAGAAGCACCAGCACAGAGATAAAGATGCAGGAGCAAACTGCATACATTTCCGGGGTTACCCGTTTCTTCGTCATCGTATAAATCAGCAGCGGAAGCGTGGTAAAACTGCCGCTTGTATAGTGGCTGATTACAAAATCATCAATGGATAAAGTAAACGCCATCAATGCGCCGGATACAACACCGGACGAAATAGACGGAAGCACCACCCGGAAGAACGCCTGCACAGGTGTGCTGCCCAGATCCTGTGCCGCCTCTGCCAAATGAGGATCTGTCTGCATCAGCTTGGGAAGCACGTTCAGCACCACATACGGCAAGCTGAATGTGACATGGGCAATTAAAATCGTTCCAAATCCCAAAGACTCCACCGCCCCCAGCATTCTGCCCACAAAAGCAAACAACAGCATCAAAGACACGCCCGCCACAATATCCGGGTTCATCATAGGAATGTTGGTTGCAGAAAGCACGCCGGTTTTAAACCATTTGTTCCGCATTCCGAAAATTCCCACTGCCGCAAGCGTACCGAGAACCGTTGCAATCACCGTAGAAACCACCGCTAAAATCAGCGTATTTTTCAACGCGTCCATTGCGGCGCTGTCCCGCAGCATTTCCTCATACCAATGGAGAGAAAATCCTGTAAATTTGGCAGTGCTGTTCGCTTCGTTAAACGAGAAAAACACCATTACCAATAAAGGCATATACATCAGGGCAAAAACGACGCCCATATAAATTTTACCAAAGGTTTTCACAGCATGATTCCCCCTTTCTCATCCGAGAAACGGTTCATAATCATAATGCAAACCAAAATAACTACCATTAAAACCAGCGACAGCATCGCGCCCAGGTTCCGCGTAGAAACCCGGTTTACAAGGCTTTCAATGATATCCCCGATCATATTTACACTGGTTCCCCCCAGCTTTTGGGAGATATAAAAGGTACTTACAGAAGGAACAAACACCATCGTCACGCCCGATACAATTCCAGGCATACTGAGGGGCAGAATCACCCGACGGAAACGGGATGGAGCGCCGGATCCAAGATCCGCAGCTGCTTCCAGCAGAGACGGATCAATTTTGGAAAGCACGGAATACAGAGGCAGCACCATATACGGAAAATAGTTATACACCATACCGAAAATCACCGCACCGGGTGTATTGATCATCTGAAGCCTTCCAAGTCCCAAAGACGCCAGCAAATTGTTGATGATCCCGTTTGCCTCAATAATATTCATAATAGAATAGGTCAGAATCAACAGATTCATCCACATCGGCAGCATAACCAGCATCATCATGACCCGTTGCGTTGCCTCGGAACGCTTGGTCATAAAATACGCAAACGGATATGCCAGCACCAGCGTTACCGCAGTGGCAATCAAAGCGTAGATAAAGGAATCAATAATGTTCTGTTTATAAACGCTCAAATGCTTGAAATTTTCCAGGGTAAACGTACCATCCCCAGTTGTGAAAGCATACGCCGCCACAATAAACATGGGAATAATCACAAACAGACACAGCCATATCAGATAGGGGAAATTCAACAGCAGTGAAATCCCTTTTTTTCTGGTTCGGCTTTTGCGTTCCCGCACACCCTTCATTTTCGCTTCAGTCATCTTCCGCATCCTCCGGAATCTGATTGATCTCTTCCATCTCATCCGAGAAGGTGCTGTAGTCGCCGTATTTGCCGGAATATTCCGATTTTTTCATGATGTGTATCGCGTCCGGCTCAATATATAATCCGACAGTCTCGCCTTCGCCGCAGTAATCTGTAGTCTGAATCATCCATTTAAAACCGCGGATATCTACAATGATTTCGTAATGCACACCAAGGAACGTCACAGATGTGACCGTTCCGGTAAGCATTGCCTTTTCCGGCGCTACAATATCCACATCCTCCGGACGGATAACCACATCCACCGCTTCACCGGGCGCAAAGCCGGCGTCTAAGCAGTCAAACGTATGCCCGGCGAAAGTTGCCTTGTAGTCCGATGGCATTATACCGTCCAGAATATTGGATTCGCCGATAAAGTCCGCAACAAATGCATTGACCGGCTCGTTGTAAATGTCCGTCGGCGTTCCCACCTGTTGAATGCGTCCGTTGTCCATTACCACCACAGTGTCGGACATGGACAGTGCTTCTTCCTGATCGTGGGTAACGAAAATAAAGGTAATACCCAATTGCTTCTGGATATTTTTCAGTTCCCGCTGCATATCCTTGCGCAGCTTCAAATCCAACGCTGCAAGAGGCTCATCCAAAAGTAGCACCTTGGGGCGGTTAATCACTGCCCGAGCAACTGCCACCCGCTGCTGCTGTCCGCCGGAAAGCTTGGAGATTTTACGGTGCTCCAGCCCTTCCAGATTCACCAGGCGCAGCATTTCGTGCACCCGCTCTTTAATTTCATCTTTCGGAACGTTTTTCACCCGCAGCCCATACGCCACATTATCAAATACATTGTAATGCGGAAAAAGTGCGTAACGCTGAAAAATGGTGTTCACCTGACGTTTGTGAGGCGGAACACCATTGATACGCTCCGAGCCAAAATAAACGTCCCCCTCATCGGGCTGAATAAAGCCCGCAATAATACGGAGTGTAGTCGTTTTGCCGCAGCCGGACGGTCCCAGCAGTGTGACAAATTCTCCGTCACAAATAGAAAGAGACAGCGCGTCCAGCACCTTCTGATCGTCAAAAGACACAGACACGTCGCATAGCTCAATAAGCTTCTGATTCTGGTTCAATTTTGCATCCCCCTTTGCGGCTAAGACCGCGTAAGCCGTATTACAGCTCTGCGCGAACTCACAAAAGCCTAACCGCAGCCCCCGCAAAGAGTGTGTTACAAACCGTTCAAAGATCAAACGGCTGCAGCATACGGTTTCTCAAGACATCCGGCACAGTCTCCCGTACCCTGACCGCAGACGCGGCCCATGCCAACGGTATTTGTTCAATACTGCCTTTGTGAACATCTGAACGCGGGAATCCGCGTTTGCTCAGATATTTGAGGAGCGCCGTCAATCCTTTGCCCTTGACGGCGTTGTCAGCACAGATGCAAAAATCGTGCATATGAAATTTTCAACAAGAATTATTATACAGATTATTTCAGAAATGTCAATGATTTTCAACATTGTTTTTCATTTAGTGTAAAAATACTTACAGCGCATGACCCGTGTAGTTTTTATAAGCCCCCAGCAAAAGGCGGTGGCGCGGCAAAGCACAATTTTGTAAAGCCCCCTTGTGCAAAGGGGGCTGGCACAGCTTTGCTGTGACTGGGGGATTGCTTATGTAAGCTTTCGATTTATAATTCCCGCAAAAAGATAGAAAGACAATCCCTCACCCGCTGCGCGGGAGCTCCCTTTACACAAGGGAGCCTTTGGGTTTGGTAGTGCTTCGCTGGGAGGAGGCTTGGGTTTGGTGGAATTTGCCGGAGGAGCCTTTTGTTTGATGTTATACAAATTTTATTCTTCTATTGAAAATTGATCCATATTGGTATCAGAATTGTATGGAATACCCTGATATAATACTGGTACATTATATTTATGCAGGAGAAAGAAATGGCAAATTTTAAAATACCAAATACGCCGCCAACGACATGCAAGACAATTCGTTTTCCGATATCATTAGTAGAAGAGATTGAAAAAGCAATACGTGGAAAAGAATGCACTTTTACAGCTTTTGTAATAGCAGCAGCATGGGCGGCTTTGGAAGATATAGAAAGCGAATGAACAAGTTCGCACAAACAAAAGGCTCCCTTGTGCAAAGGGAGCTGTCGCGTAGCGACTGAGGGATTGTTTAAGTTATGCTGCCGATTTATAATTCCTGCGAAATGATAGTAGGACAATCCCTCCGAGTTTTGCTACGCAAAACCCACCTCCCTTTGCACAAGGGAGGCCAATGAGGTTGGGTAGAACTTTGCACAAGGGGGGCTCAGGTTTGATGCAAACTTGCACAGGGGCGGCTTTGGTTTGGTGTAGACTTACATAAGGAGACCCAATGTGGCGTTTTTTACAAAGGAAACTTGAGTTCTCGCAAAGGAACCTAATGAAGCTTTATAAAAGGCGGAGGAATATCCTCCGCCTTTTCAATATACTTTTACTTCAATTCTTCCAGTGTCATGATCTCATTCCAGCGTTCCAGATCCTCTTTGGATGCGGCACGGGGAATGATTGCGTCGCCTTTTTTCTCGCACTCCATATACAAAACTTCGTTAGGCGCCAGTGCAAAAGGAACAGTAATAAATCCATCCTGAGACTTGCAAGAAACAAAATCATAATCCATTTCGCTGTGCGCCTGCAGCATTGCAAGCTGTGTTTCAGACAAATTGTGGGGAGATCCCATGGAAATCCATGTTTCATAGGGACTGCCCTTGTGCTTGCGGATCGCCGCTGTAGTTACAAGATATTCTCCCTCTTCCCGCACGGGGATTTTCACGCTGTCCGTCCAATCCGGCTGATCGTGTATCTCCAATGCGTTCCAGTTGTACAGGATCACGCGGGAAACATTATTCTCCTCTGTTGCACACACGTCACAGCCAAAGGGCGCATTTTCCACCGCAGCAGCCAGTTCCTTACCCCGCAGCTTGCGCAGCAGCTTGTATGCGTTGTAGGTCGCCTTTTTCACACCGTGAATCGTCAAGAGTCCATAGGTGCAGGAAAACGGGCTGTGAGGACAGCCTGCTTCCTCGAACAAGTCGGAAGCCGTCCAGTAGGACATAGAATCGCTGAATTCCCGGGTTTCCAGAACATTTTTCATCACACTGCTTGCTGCAAAATGCATATCCACAGAAGGATTGTGGGTCCATGTGATCGCCATGCCCGGCTTTCCGTACTGGGTATTCCATTCTGTCCAGTAAATCGGCAGATTCGGCATGGGAGAATTCTGCACCCGCTCATAAACCTCGCGCACCACGGTAGGCATATATCCGCCCAAAGCATGGGGAGAGTTTTTCCGTTCCGGGAACTGGCAGTATTCGCCAATCGGATATACATGGGTTGACACAAAATCCAGCGGCACATCGTTTTTCAAGCAGTAGTCAATCATTTCGGGAATAAACATACCACCTGCCGATGCAGGACCGCCCACCGGCAGTTCGCTGTCAACGGATTTCACTGCCTTTGCAGCATAAGAATACAAAATGTAATACTCATCCATTCCATGGGGCCAGAAGCCGTCTAGGTTCGGTTCGTTCCAAACCTCAAAAAACCATGTACGCACTTCGTCCAGCCCGTAGCGGTCTACACAGTGAGAAGTAAACGCCCGGCACAGCGCATACCATTCGTTATAGTCCGTGGGCTTGGACATGTTCATTTCATAATGGAAGATTGTCGCTTTCGGATCGCTTGCCATACAGTACGGCATAGGACCAAGCTCGAAAAATGGCTTCAGTCCAACGGACAGCATGGTGTCAATAAATTTATCCATGTGATGCCACTGAAAGCCCAGCGTACCGTCCGGCTTGCGGATCGCGACAGCCATATCCTCATGGAAAAGTCCATGGCAGCGGCAGTACCGGAAACGAAGTTCCTTCTGCATTTCGGCAAGCTGCTGTGCAAGATCTCCGCGCAGCAGTTCATATGCTCTGCCGATTGCAACAGTGTGGAAAATCGAATCTGTAAATTTCTTATTGGTATAATCAAATGTAATCATATACTTTTACTCCTCTTCAGAAAGCTCCGCCTCAGCGGCTTTTACCATAATTGCGCATTCCATGCGCTTTTTAAACAGCTTGCAGCCGTATTCATAAATGCCCTGTATATCTCCCGATACGTGGTACGCATTGGCAGCGCATCCGCCGGAGCAATACAGCTTTGCCCAGCACTCCTCACATTCCGGACGGGAATAGGCGTTGCATTTTCCGAATTTTTCCTGCAGCGCCTTATTTTGAATGCCGTCCCAGATATTTCCCATGCTGTAGGCAGGATCACCAACGAACTGGTGGCAGGGGAACAGCTCGCCCCAGGGAGTCACTGCAAGATATTCCGTGCCCGAACCGCAGCCTGCAATCCGCTTATAAATACACGGCCCGTGCCCCAAATCAATCATATAGTGGTAAAATTCAAAGCCCCTGCCCTCTTTTTTCCGTTTCAGCATTTCCTTTGCCAGTTTTTCATACTGTGCAAACAGCACGGGCAGATCTGCTTCCGTGAGGGCGCAGGGATCATCGGGGGAGCACACCACAGGCTCCATGGAAAGCTGGGTAAACCCAAGATCCGCCATATGGAGAATATCTTCTGTAAAATCCGTATTCAGATGGGTGAAGGTTCCCCGCATATAGTAGCCCCGGTCTCCCCGTTTTTCCACAAATCGCTTGAATTTGGGAAGAATTCTATCATAGCTTCCGTTTCCTGCATGGTCCTTGCGGAACCGGTCATGGACTTCCTTACGTCCATCCAGAGACAAAACCACATTGTGCATTTCCCGGTTGGCAAAATCAATGACTTCATCATTTACCTGCATACCGTTTGTGGTGAGGGTGAAGCGGAAATTCTTGCCGGCGTCCTTTTCAATACTTCTTGCATATGCCACCAGCTGTTTTACCACTTCCCAGTTGCACAGCGGCTCGCCCCCAAAGAAATCCACCTCCAGGTTGCGGCGCGTGCCGGAATTTTCCACTAAAAAGTCCAGCGCACGCTTGCCCACCTCAAAGGACATCAATGCCCGCTCTCCGCTGTACTTTCCTTGGGAAGCAAAGCAATAGGAACAATTCAGGTCGCATGTATGGGCTACATGCAGGCACAGCGCCTTTAATACAGGCGCACGGTTCACAAGATGCTCCGCAACCCCCGCGTAGGTATCCTCAGAAAACAGCTTTCCTGCATCCTTCAGGGAAGCAATATCCTCCAGACATTCCCGAATGTCCTGCTCAGTCACATCCGGATATGTATTCTGAATCTGCCCGATAATTTCATTGGCAGACTGGGTTTCATACATGCCGATGATATCATATGCAACGTCATCCACTACATGCACACTCCCGCTGTACACATCCAAAACAATATTATAACCATTCAATTTATAACGGTGTATCATAAAAATCCTTTCAGCGCCCGATGCGGGCATGAAAATTGCCGCCTCACAAAGTCAGGCGGCAAGCGGCAGATTGTATAGTCTTACGCCTTTTTCTCGCAGGGCTGGTTTGCAACACCGCAGGAGGTCTTGCATGCAGACTGGCAGGAAGTCTGGCATTCGCCGCATCCGCCGTTTGCTGCGCTCTTTGCAAGATCTTTTGTTTCAATGGTTTTAATTCTTTTCATTTTTATAAAACTCCCTTTAAAATAAATAACGAAACTATTATACAACACACTTTTTCCATTTGTCAATACATACGGTGAAAAGTCCTGGTTACTTTTTACAATATAAATACCCTGTATTGCCCGATTATTTCAGAACATCTCTCCATTCTCCGTTTTCCTTATAGAAGAACAACCGTTAATATTATTTACTTACAATCCCTCCGTCAACTGGAGAAAGGCAAAAGCAAGCAAAGGCACCCTTGTGCGGTGGTTCGAAAACGAACCACTGGGACATCCCGCGCAGAGCAAACATAATAAAGGCTCCCCCAATAAAGGGAGCTCCCGCGTAAGCGGGTGAGGGATTGGAATACGATCCTTTTGCAGTATCTTCAAATTGACTGTTCTAATTAAACAATCCCTCCGCCATGCCCGCGGCATGGCACCTCCCTTTACACAAGGGAGGCCTAAAAGAAAGAAGTCTACAGCATTGTACCCTCCTCTGCTGGGGGGCTTAAAAGAGTGAATTCTACAGCATTGTCACTCCCTTTACCGGGGGAACTTTTGAATCTTGTAAAAACTACGCCGTGCTGCCTCCTTTTGCATAGGGGAGACATGCAAAGTTTGGCTAAGATTACGCCGCAGCGGAAATGTTAGCAACATGTAAAAAATTAAGAATCATCCCATAGATAAAACAGAAAACACCTGGGGCGCAGCTCCCGTATCACTATGCAGCGTTACTCCATGCGCTGCCAAATCCTCCATATACTGCAAAAGCGCGTCATCCAACCGTTCCCCGGGGACCACCAATGGAATCCCCGGCGGATACGCATATACATATTCTCCGCTGATTTTCCCTGCCGCACTGCTGCGCGCGACATTGCACCGTCTTCCCCGTTTTGCAGCGTATACACCGCAAACCCGCTCCGGCACGGGCGGCGGCATATGCAAATCCGGCTCGCACTTTTCACAAATCTGGTCTATCTCACACAGCGCCTGCGCTAAGGCTCCAATCGTTTCTGAAGTATCCCCCGGACCTGTCATCGCCAAAACATACTGCGCCGCCGCCATTTCCACTTCAATATTATATTGCTCCCGCAGCAGCGTTGCAAGCTGCGGACCGGTTAAATTACAAAACCGGGTGTTCACAAGTATTTTGGAGGGATCCCGTTTCCACTTCTGCTCAGCAAGTGTGTCTCCACATCCAAATATGCGTAATTTTGCAAGTGACGAAAAAATGTATTTATTTTCCGCAATTGCACAATTCCATCTTTTGAATACCGGATCCTGCATATAATTTATGCATTCGTCTATGGAGCTCATCAACAAATAGGACGGACTCGACGTTTCAAAGATCGACAGCGCGTCAGTAAATCGGCATGTGTCGATTCTTTCTGAGCACACATGAGCAATTGCCGTCTGCGTAAGGCTTGGCATAGTTTTATGCAAACTTTGCACTACCAAATCCGCGCCGCCTTTTACAGCTCCACCGACAAAGCAGGAAGACAAATCCAGATGCGCGCCATGCGCCTCATCCACCATGAGAACAGCACCCGCTTCATGAACGGCATTTGCAATTTCTGCAATATCCGAAATAATACCATCGTATGTAGGGCTGGTTATAACAACCAGAGAAACATCCGGGTTTTCTGCAATTGCTTTTTTCACTGTTTCCGGGGCAACAGCCCCTTCTATCCCCCAAATCGGATCCCATTCCGGTGTAAGATACACCGGCGACACCCCGGTGAGTTCCACAGCATTATATACAGATTTATGACAGTTTCTGCTCATCAAAATCCGGTCGCCCTTTTGTACAACAGCATAAATGCCCGCCAAAATACCGCAGGTGCTCCCGCCGACCAAAAAATAACTTTGTCTGCTTCCCCATCTGTTTGCAGCGCGCTGCATCGCATCCTGTAATATGCCGGAAGCACCATGCAGGCTATCAAATCCATGAATTTCCGTTATATCCAAATCTGCTCCAAGCTCCTGCAAATACGCCGCACTGCAGTTTCTTTTATGACCGGGCATATGCATGGGAATACACCCGGCAGCCCGATTTTCCCGCAGAAGCTGGAGAAGTCCCTTCTTTTCGTCCTTATGATTCTGCATTTTTTTTATTATAAAAGTTATTTAAAATATCCAATTTGCTCATTTTAAAAAGATATCCGTACCGCTCGCTGTCTTCCTTAGCCGAACATGCAACATACTGTCCGCTCAACACAATCTGCTGAAAATCTTCCTGCATAAACCCAGGGCTTGACATAGAGTCGTACATTTCCTGGGCAGCCTCAGGCGTTTCTTTATTATACACTACCGTCAGATGGACAAGGCGGTTTTCATCAAATTTAAAAATATAATATCCAAAATCCGTTTTTATAACAGGGCGATCCTTTTTGGGAAATAAATTCAAATTTCCATTTTCATCAAAATCGGCAGCAATTCCCTGTTTGCTATCCGTTTCCTGCTTTGAATCATACGTTGAATCCATGGCAGCATCTTTCGTTTTATTGCGGCATCCTACTATAGAAAACAGCAGAAGAATCAAAAAAACTCCTGAAAGTACTCGCTTCATAATACCCCGCCTTTCCATGCGTTTTTACTATAAAATTTTTTTATAATTTTATATTTTTATCTTAAAAATATACTTTATTTTATCACAAATTCGTGCTATAATCAAGACAGTGTAAAGCAATATAGCTTCACATAAAATCTTCAAGGAGGACTAAAAAAATGAAAAAGTGGAAATGTACTGTTTGCGGCGAAATTGTTGAAAGTGAAAATCCCCCGGAGGCTTGCCCTTTGTGCAAAGCTCCTGCGGAAAAATTCGTATTGCTGGACGAAACCGAAACAACTTGGGCATGCGAACATGAAATTGGGATTATAAAAGACGTTCCTCAGGAAATCATTGACGGTTTGCGTGCAAACTTCAATGGTGAATGCACAGAGGTTGGTATGTATCTGGCAATGGCAAGAGCCGCATTCCGCGAAGGATATCCTGAAATCGGAATGTATTGGGAAAAAGCCGCATACGAGGAAGCTGAACATGCTGCAAAATTTGCAGAAATGCTTGGAGAGGTTGTATCTCCTTCTACCAAAAAGAATCTGGAAATGCGTGTAGCAGCCGAGAACGGCGCGACCGCAGGCAAATTTGAATTGGCAAAAATGGCAAAGCAGAACAATCTGGACGCTATTCATGACACTGTACATGAAATGGCAAAAGATGAAGCACGCCACGGCAAAGCCTTCCAGGGTCTTCTGAACCGGTATTTCAGATAAGCATTTGATTTTGAAGCAAAAATCGTCTGTATAAACGTTGTTTATACAGACGATTTTTATAATTTTTTTGCATACATAATGTTTTAATCGTTTAGCGGCAATCAGATTATTTCAACTAAATTTTTGCAAAGCATAACCAGATCAAACCGAATCCCCTCTCGGCTGCGCCAGCCTCTTTCGGACCATTCCTCACCGGAAAGATCGTCCCCACCATAAATCAACGCACCATAGGAAAAATTTCTGAATTGTGCAACAGCAATACACCCAGCCTGCTCCATTTCCACAATTTTGGCACCCTCTTTTATGCGTCTGTCAATTCGATCTGCTGTTTCCCTGAATATGGCGTCTGTTGTCCAGGTCAATCCACAAATGTATGAAACATCGTTATCGTCCAGATACTTTTTGATTCTGTCCCTGATCTCCGGATTTATGTAGATCACTCTGGATGGTGCGACATACTGGTAAGAAAAGCCCTCATCTCTGATAGCTCCATCTACAACCAATATCTGACCAACATCAATATTACGATCCAAAACGCCGCCACCGCCGCAAAACATAACTTTAGTAATGCCCATTGCATTCAATTCATCCAGGTTTCCCGCACAAGCAGGACACCCTACTTGTCCAAGTGTCAAAAGAACATCAGGCTGCTCTTTAAAGCGATAAATCTTGAAAGGATTTTCCCCAGGAATCAGCCGTTCTTCCACAATCTGACCACTTTTCACCAGTTTATCCATGACTTCAGGAAAAAATGTAATCACCATTTTGTTCGTGTCGAACTTCTCTTTTACAAAATTTTTCGGATTCAATTTCGCTGTTAAGCTGTCATCAAATTCTAGTACCGGGAATTCGCTTTCCCAAAACATCCGTCTCACCTTCCTTTGATAATTTATGTTAAGAAACAACTGTTGCATAGATTTTATCACATACATTTTCTAAATTCAACATGAGTCTAAAAGAATTATTTAAATCATAGCCCACTGCTGATTGTAAAGGAGAGTTTTTCAGATAAGCCTTGACAACTCTGCAATAATTTGATAAAATATACATTGTTGTAAAACTTAATATAAACCGGGGTGTAGCGCAGTTGGTAGCGCGCGACATTTGGGATGTTGAGGCCGCAGGTTCGATCCCTGTCACTCCGACCATAAAACGACAATTTTCGATGGAAAGTTGTCGTTTTAATTTTTATATGCATTTCAGTAAATCATCGTAGTTACCATAATTCGTACAAAATTTTTGTTCAAAGTTTAACCAAGGATTGTTTTGTTCCATTATATAAGTGAGATCACCGGTGACGATAAAAAAGATGTGCTGTAATTGGATAGCAAAGAGCTTGATGCAAAGATCGAGGAGATAGCGAAGCTTCTTTTGTCTTACTGAGCGCCCGTACATCAAACCATTTTGAAACCGAAGATCTGGCACATGATATTATCTTGGAGAAATATAAATCTGTCGGTAACATACGGAATGCCGATGCGGTATGCGATTTTATGTGGGCTGTTGCCGACAATGTTTATAAAAATCGGTGCAAAAACAAAGCTCAAAATAAAAAATGCGAGCTGACAGACAACCTGCCGGAAGTGGCAGAAGAACCGATAGAAGATGACACTGCGTATTTCTGTTACAATCTTCTTTTTCATTCTGCAGGTCATTTCACCTCATTCAAAACAAATTCCAGCATTTCCATTTCATAAGCAGCAGATTTTTCATGACGATGAAAATATTTTATTTGCCAATATAACAACGTTGCTTTTTCGCTTTCGTTTATAACAAATATCTGCATTCGTTCTTGCCTCTAAACCGCCCGATTTAAATAAAAAAGTCCAACGTACTACCACTCTTCTCTGCAAATATTTTAAATAAAAACGACTGCAATAGTAAACTATACTGCAGCCGTTTTTTCTATTCATTTTCTTAACCCACCTGCTCCATCTCTCCTGCTGAAGTCTCCGTCTGAGTCTCCGATGAATTATCCAGCGTGTCTGGTTCCGGATGTTCCGTCGGGTTCTGCGCAGAAGAACTTTCCGGCGAATCTGCAGCAACAGGCTCACTTACAAGCTCTCTGGGCACATCTGTGACAGGTGAAGTTGTTTCTTCCGGCACATTCGTTTCGGGAATTACATCATCCTGCGGGGGGATTTGGGATGTTTCACCAGACTCGAAACTATTATTCTCCGAAAGATCTGAAACAGTATCGTCCGTGTTCGGGCTGATATTTGGCGCATTCGTACCACTTTGTATTGTAGAACCGATATCGGGCAAGTAATTATTATTTTCTGCAGAGGACGGCAGGCTGCCCCAAACGCCGGTAAAAGTATATGTATCCGTTACTCCGGGTGTCAACTCGACCGTAATCTTTTGCTTCGGTTTGAAAGTTTGAGTATATTGCTTTGTTCCGCCCCCCTCAATCAGACAATAGCCGCCGCATTCCTTTGCCGTTCCGTCTGCACGTAATGTAACCATGTATGATATTTCTTGTTCAAGCTCATAGTTGCGGCCATTGACGGCGTGAATCTCTTCTCCATCTGC
>CASTST010000032.1 GCA_949451655.1 uncultured Eubacteriales bacterium
GAAGTCTGCCGCATATCTAAACGAAGCACATGGATCAGGATCAAATCCGTCCGGCATTTCTTGCAAAGCATATACGCAGGTATACCGATCAGAATAAATAAGCAAACTGTCGTGATACAAACATTGACTATTGCGTTTTCACTATGCAAAAGCGGCATAGCTGAAATTAGAACAGACAAAGACAAATATTTCATCGGTGCAAGTCCCATATACGAATACAGCAGCGATGGCAGAAGCATAACAGCGGAACCCGATATATATGCCGCCTCCATTCGCTTCATACAGGAAGAAACAAACAGTGACAGCATTGCGGCGCCAAAAAGTGCAAACAGACGAAAAGCATACAGGAAAACCAATGCTGTACCGATCTTGCAGGAAAGCGGCAGAGTTTGGAACAAAGCAAGATTTGCCGCCGAAGCGGACAGCATCTTGGTATCGCAAATCATAAGAAACGCACGAAGCTCCAAGCCGTACACAACTGCCCATACAAAGGTGGCGCAACCCGCCGCCAATAAAATCTTACGGGCGAGCAATACCCCTCTGCCTTTTACCGCAGAAGCTGCAAGTCCCGTTATACCGGACTGTTTTTCATAGGTCATACATCCGGCAAGCAGAAGTCCGAGAACCAAAAGCGAAAGCATTGCCGCCGATTGCCGATTCCTTTCCGCTGTTTTCCCATATATGCTCTCAAAGGGTGCTTCTGAAATCAGATATGGCACAAAGCCTTTCTCCTGTGCCTGCTCCCGAAGCTGCTCTACACGGTCACGCACCATACCCAAGCCTTCACTTTTGGTTTGTGCGGCAGACGCTTCACGGGCGTAAACATCAAACTGCGGATATTCTATTTCGCCGTTTTCATAGGCACTTTCCGCCGCCTTATAGTCTGCTATTGTTTGATTAAGCTCCGATTGTATATTTTCTATGCGGTTTAATGTGTCCTCTGTAATTTCACCTGCAAGTTCAGCGGTATATTGCCGTGCCGCTCCCTCGACGGCATTGCTGACAGGAACATGCGCAATATAGGAAAGTCCGAGCGCAAGATAGACAAGCAGGGCAATCACAATAATCCCTTTTTGAATCCATACACTCTTATACGCTTCAAAGCCAAGCAGGTGCAAGCGTCCGAGAAATCTGTCGGTTATGCCGTTCAGCTTCACAGCAAACCGTCCAAGCAGGTCTTTGCCCGCCGCAGGCTTTTTACAGCAGTTTATTACAATGCAGGCAGTACTGAGTAACACGCACAGCACAGGCAGAGCGAGCTGTGAAATCCGGCAATTTCCAAAGGGATAGCCAAACAGGTCTATGTTCAGATAGTTCGTGTAAAGATCGGACATACTGATATAGGTAAACAGATTAAAATACTTAAACAAATTGAAACTGCTCTGCACAGGCAAAAAGGTGTATAGACTGTATTCCAAAGCCAAAACGCCGCTTGTTATAAGAATCGTATATTTCACATTATGAACCGCTGCGGACAACAGCCAAAGGAGCAGGCTGATGAAAAACGCCGCGACCATTCGCAGAAGAAACCACCTGGACAAAAACGCCCCTATCGTTGATAACTGCGGCAATCCTCCCAGCAGCTCCACGGACTTTACGGAACGATTCAGACTGTCATATCCGCCATACAAAGAAAAGCCGATCATAAGATTTGTGCCGTAAAGCAGCAAAACGCCAAATACAGAAGTGCAAAGCAAAATAGCCGTTCTTTTTAAGGCAAGGCGAAGCCGTCCGCCCGGTGCGGCGTGAACCACATTCCAAAGCCCTTTTTTTCGTTCCTCTAAAAAGGAAACGGCTATAATCATCAACAAAATCAGCAAAAAATAATCGGTAAGTGAAAAGGTAAGCAAGGATTCTACCGCGCCGTTTTCACCAAGCGTCAGTTCTACGCCTTGCAGCTTTTCAAATTCTTCCGCCGTTTTCAGTATGTTTCTCCCGGAAAAGCTGTCTGGATCGCTGAAAATGGAGAATGACAGCATACTGTCCTTGTTTTTCTGAATGGAGTTAAGCCAGTCAGGATAATCGGATAAATATTTTGTCTGTGATAGAAGCGTGTTCACAGCGGCATATGTCGCCTTTGCGTCATCTCCGGGACTCTCCTCATTTTTCAAGAGCACTTCCAGTCGTTCCTTTTCCTGCTCCAAAACAGAAGCGGCTTCGGACAGCGGCATTTCTTTGACTTTTTCAGTCCATTCACAGTAATGGGCATAGGTTTCTTTTGCGTCCGCTTTTTCCCCTTGTTCCATATATCCACCGTCAAGGGAAACAGATAGCTCTGTTTGCGGCAGGTTGAGGTTCATGCCGTATTCGTTTTCCGCTTGTTCTTTTGCAAATAAAAATCCGTTGATAAGCAAAATCAATACAAGGGCGATCAATATACGGCGGTTTCCTAAAATTCGTTTTGTCTCATTCATACCGCCTATTCTCCGAGATAGTATAAGTACACATCTTCCAGCGACAAATGATCCTTTACATACTGCCCCTCTGCGGGAAGATCGTCCCCAATCACACGCACCCAAGTTTCCCCTCGGCGCTGGAACACATTGCCCACCTTATACTGCGCTTGTATTCTGTCCAAATCTTCGGGAGCACAGAGCAGTTCTTTCACCTTATCCGCAACGCTTTCCACAAGCTCGTTTGGTGTGCCGATACCGATCAGCCGTCCCTTTTTCATCATCATAATTTGGTCGGAAATGGATTCAATATCGCTGACGATATGGGTGGCAAGCAGTATGATTTTCCCCCGTGACATGGAAGAAATAAAATTGCGGATGCGGATTCGCTCCTTCGGGTCAAGTCCTGCGGTAGGCTCGTCCAGTATGACAACTTTGGGATTGCCGAGCAGCGCCTGACACAGCAGCGCACGCTGTTTCATACCGCCTGAAAAGCCGCCCAGCTTTTTATGCCGAACCTCAGACAGATTTGTAACGGCAAGCAGCTTTTCAATTTCAGACTTCGTCTGTTTTTTCGGGATGGCTTTCAGCTCTGCCATATAGTAAAGGAATGTCTGCGCTGTCATATGCTCATAAAAGCCCTGCTGCTGGGGCATATAGCCGAGTACCTTTCTGAAATCCTTACCCAGCTTCAAAATATCTGTTCCGTCAAACAGAATTTCTCCCTCTGTTCGGTCTATATTATCGGTCAGCAAATTCATCATTGTGGATTTGCCCGCTCCGTTCGCACCGAGAATTCCATAGATTCCCGGCTCAAAAGTGATCGTCATATTGTCAAGAGCGGTGAAATTCCCGTATTTCTTTGTCAGATTTTTCAGTTCTAATTTCATCTATCGTTTTATCCTTTCTCGGAACTTGCGCTTACAGCGCAAGTTGGGTCTGAAAGAAGCCAAGCTTCAAATTTTACCTATCTTCGCTTTCAGACTTCCTCCTGTCAGTTCCAGCCGTAAACTTGTGTCAGTTCTCCGGATTCTATATCAGAGCAGCATAAAATCAGATTGGTGTTCGGCGAAGCAATACCGTCTATCGGATCGTTCCAAGTGCTTGCATCCACAAGGAAATAGATGTCATTACTGGAGCAGAACAGGAGGGATATATGCTCAATTTTACTGTTTTTCTTATATAAATCCTTTAATGAAAGTTCTTTTATAAAGGAACCGTCTATGCTGTAAATAAACAGCGTGTCGCCGCCTGTGTACTTTTGTCCGTTCCCAATCACATTAAAAGCGCCTCCGGGCGTGTCGTTCAAAATACAGACATAGGAATCGGTGAATACTGCCGAGCCATACTTTGTTTTTTCGCTTGTTTTCGCAAGGCGTTCGTTTTTGCCACTCGCAAGATCGGCTCGCCACAAATCATTGCCCGATAAGTAAAAATACAAATACCCGTCCTTCACATACCATGCGCTGGGTGAAACGCCGGATTTCTCCCATGCGCCCACCTCATTTTTATCGGGTGTTTTCCAGCATTCCTGTACCTTGCCACTTCCCGGTTGATAGGAGTACAGAGTGTCCTTATAGGTTTTGTCCGACTGCTGTATATTCACCATAAAATAAATGGTATCGCCGTCTGCAAACAGCTTATATTGCAGCGCATTGGGATTGAAGTTGATTGTACCTCCTCCGATCTCATCTGTCCCGTCTCCGAAAATTTTGACGGCATTTTTTATGTCGCCGCCGATAGGAGCGCCGTACAGTATGCCGCCGTAAACGAAATAGACGATTCCCCGGTGAATGATCGGCTTCTGAACATTTTGCATACCGCCTCCGTTTACGGTAAATTCCAATGCTTGAACCACATCGTGCTTTGTGCCGTCAAGCTCCATAGAGCGAAGCACATCGCCCATATTTTTGTAGCCGCCTTTTTCCGCCACAGAATCGGCGCTGTTATAATAGAGCTTGCCATTGAAGGCGGTGAGGCTATATCCGTTAATCCAAGCGTTACACTTGTCGTCACGGTGGCTGCACTCCGGCTTATTGCAGAGAATCGCAGCACTCTTGCTTTGCTTATCCACATAAAAAACGAATGCGTCATAGCCAAGATAATACCCCGATTCCGTTTCGCACATTTTATCAATGTCAATGGAATAACCGCCCGCCATATTCTTCTGGAAATCTGTGCCGCTGCCGCCGCTTTGCGAGACAGGCAGCTTTGTATTCCCTGTTTTTTCTTTTCCGCCGCAGGCAGAAAGTGAAACGATCAGCAGTACCACTAAAACAGCGGATAGTAATTTTTTCGTCATAAGATATCCTCCATCAACTCACTCCACAAAACTTTTAATTTTGCGGGGACCCTAAATAAAAGAATCGTGCAGACAGTTTTCCTGTCTACACGATCAGTTTAAGGAGTAATTCTAAATTGTTTCTAAAATGGAGGACAGAAAATTATAAAAATATTTTTTTATTGCATCCCCGTCCAGCCATACAGCGGATACAGCGAAAACCACTTGGCAATTTCAAACCCCAGCAGCTTCAACAGCATGGGAATCGCCAGAACAAGCAGAGCAAAAAACACCGTCTGCGCCTGATTCTTTCGCCATAGCGATATCGCCATTGTAAGCAGTGCAACCAAAATCACCGACAAAATCTGCGAAAAAGCAAAAAGCAGAATAAAACATAAAATCGGCATAGGAAGGGCAAAACCATTGAAATGGGGAATGTCCCGGATTGCCGCGCCAAGGCTGTGCATAGGATAAACAGTGGAAATGCGGTACAGGCTGCACAGTATCGGAATCAATGTCAGTACTGCTGCCATCAGAGCACAAATCACCGCTTTGTGAAACAGTATCTTTCGTTTTCCTGCCTTGGTCGCGCCGATCAGGAAGAGAGATCCAGTCTGATACTCCATGGATATGGCTCCGCTTACTGCAATTATTATTCCAACAGAGAGAATCAAAAAGTGGGCAGGAAAAACATCTTCTAATATACCAAACAGATAGAGATAGCCGGTATCATACACAAAGTTGCCGCCGTCCCTCTGAATATGCTCATACTGCACCTCTACACGCTGAAACGCCGGATAAAATGCAAGCGTCATATTCGCCTGGGATTTCAGGGCGTCTGCTGTATCGGTGCTCAGTTCTCCCGCACTTACCATTTCGTCAATTTGTTCTATTTTCTGAAGCGCTTCTTCATACCGTGCTTTCTCGGATAAAATAAGCGATTCCTTTTCGTCTGTCAGCTTGCCCTCCAGTTCCGCCATGATGCTTTGATAATATTGCTCACCCACAGACGGCGTATAGGTGCGGTCAAGAATTTGGTATGCCAGCAGAGCCGCGAACAGCAGCAAAATCAGAAACGCACGGTCTGTTATCAGCAGCTTATAGCTTTCATGCCGAAAAAGATTGGTATGCGGACGAAACGGTATGGAAATCGGCAGGCGCAGCTTCTTTACCGCAAGGCTCTGCGTACGGCTGAAAAGCAGCAGACTTCCGATGACTCCGGCTGCACAAATCAAGAGCATCAGCCCCAGGGACAGGCTCAGCCTGGAAACTGGATATCCAAACAGATTAAAATTCAGATACCCGCCGTATAAGTTTTCCGTTTTCATCAGTCCTACCGGACTCAGATATTTGTACATGGAAAATATAGAACCTGCCGGAATCAAATAATACAGCAACGCGCTGATACCGATGATGCCTGCCCCCGCCAAAAACGGCACAACCGCAATACCGGAACCGATGCAGAAAACCGTCAGCACCGTGCCGATGCCAAACAGCACAAACGCCTTTGTCAGCACAGAAAGCAGAATATAGCCGGGAATGCTGATGGGCAGGCAACTTTCCGTATATGCGGCTATGGACTGTAGACTGGCGCCTGGATCAAACCACCCAGCGCTCATCCCGAAAAATACAATACTGACCGTATAAAATAAAGCCGTCAGCAGTGCACAGTGAATCAGCAGCGCTGCCAGCTTTGCCGCCATACTGTGCAGCACACCGTGCCTGGTGCTGCGAGTAATGAAAAACAGCTTTTTCTCTTTTTCCTCCGTAATCAGACTACCCACAAACAGCATCATGCCCAGCACCAGCAAAAGATCAATCCATATACTCTGCATAGCAGAAGTCATTCCTTTTGACGGGGTGAAGCGTATATTGCTGTCCGTCAGTCCCTCATAATCCGCCGCGCTCTTTTGCAGGTTACGCGAACTGTAGGTATCCTGGGACTCTCCGCCGAAAATGGACATCCCGCTGAGTGTATCCTTATTCTCCTGAATGGAATGCAAATACTCTCCATAGCCGGAAACCTTTTGCTGTTCGTTATAGATTTCCTCGATAAACGCCTGCTCCTGTTCCAGCGAAGCGGTAAATTTCAGATAATCCCCTGATTGATACAAATTATAATACTTTTCAAATACGCCGGGATGCTCTATCATTTCCTGCTCCGCCAAAATACTGCCCCTCTCATTATCAAAGGACTGCATGGAAAGAATCTCGCGCACAAAGCACACACCGTCTATGGTTTCCTTCAGCCCGACAATATATCGCTCTTTCTCCGCCTCGTTTTTCCCGGAAAGCTCTGCCTGAAGCTGCTTATAGGCGGAGAGGGGTGCTGTATTTTCATTCGGTAGGCTTGTATACCATAACAAAAACAGATGGATCAGAAGAAGCACGCACATGGCTAAAAGAAAGCTGCGTTTTCGCCATATTTTATGCAGTTCAAAGGGAATCAGCCGCAGCACACCTGCGGTGGGCAAGTCGCGCAACGCAGTTTTTTCTCTATTTAAATGGACGGTCCGCGCCTGAGCGGTATCTTTTCTGTCACCTGCCTGCATATTGCTCCTCCTCTCCGAAAATGTGCATATATACCTCTTCCAGATCGCGGCTTTCACCGTATTTAAGGCAAAGCGATTCCACCGTATCCCTGTCGATCACATGACCGGAGCGGATCAGGAGAATTTCTTTAGCAATTGGTGCAATGTCCGACACCACATGGGTGGACACGAGAATAATTTTATTTCCTGCAAGCGTCTTTATCTGCTCCCGGACGCGCACTCGCTCCTTGGGGTCAAGACCCGCCGTGGGTTCGTCCAACACGATCAGCTTTGGGTTGCCTAAAATCGCCTGGGCGATCAGAATCCGCTGCTTCATACCGCCGGAATATCCGCCGATGGCTCTGTCCGCAGCCTCCTGCATATTCACATAGGAGAGCACCCGCTCGATTTCGCTGCGTACCTCTTTTTTCGGGATCCCCTTAAGCGCCGCCATATAGGACAGAAAGCGCCTGCCGGAAAAGCTGTTATACAGTCCCTGCTGTTGGGGGGCATAGCCGATCACACTGCGAAAGTGTGCGCCAAGCTCCCGAATGTCGGCGCCGTCCCAAAGGACGCTGCCGCCCGTGGGTTTGATATTGCCGGTGATAATGTTCATCAGAGTGGATTTGCCAGCACCGTTGGGACCGAGTAAACCGTATATCCCGCAGTCCAGTTCCAGGGAAACATCATCCAGCGCGGTTTTATCCTTATATTTTTTGGTTATATGTTTCAGTGTCAGCATATCTAAGTCCTCCCTTACTGTCCCGGTCCGATCATCTCGATTTTGCGGTAATTGTCTTTTCCCGCGAACAGGTCATCCTTGGAAATCAGCGCATGTTTATACCTGTGAATTTCATAGGATCCATCTTTGTTGTCCGTAGCGTCATAATCATAGATAAACAGGGCATCTGTTGCTGTCTCTCCCCGAAACTCGATTGACCAGCCGTTGCGCGGAATGATCAGAGGCGTTTTGGTGACGGCTCCTGTTTTTGTATCCACAAAGTACCAGGTAGGATCGTCGGCAAGATCCCATCCCCGGCAGCAAAGCGTGTCGCCCAGCGTATCCATAATCAGGTTTTGAGGGAGTGTGCAAAGCGTCTTTTTTTCGCCCGTTTGGAAATCCAATACTTCGATATTCTGATTTTCTTCTGAGGATAGATACAGATTATTTCCCAAGAGTTGTACGGAGCTTGAACACCTATTCGATTGCCTTGCAATTTCTTTTGGCTTGCCGCCATCCCGGTTTAAAAGCGTATATACCTTGGAGGAATTTTTATATAATTCCTTATATACATCCTCGTTCCATGTTTCATCCCGCGTGATCTCTCTTCCGAAATCGTCGCCGCACAGCAAAAACTCGTTCTGACTGCAGCCGATGATCTTCCATGAAATATGATCTCCGAAATCCATGGAACAGACTTCACGCAATGAAAGGGAATCAAGATCCAAAAACATCAGCTTGCGCTCAGAAGATGTGGTATAGGTCTGATTGCCGTCTTTATCCGTTGATAGCTTTTTCGTAATCACATAGATTCCTTTGTCATTCCCAATGACCTTATCCTCAAGAGTGAGCCCCGCGTCAAAGGTAAAGATTTTTTCCCGACCGGTACCGTCAAGACTGGCGCGATACAGTACAGCGGGTTGATTCTCCACAGAGCTACCGGCATCCCCCAAACCAAAAACTCCTTGGGAGACGGAACCGTCGTTATCATATTCACGGCTCAAAATATAGAGACGATCCCCGAAAACAAAAGGAATGGTGCTGACTGTCGGAAAATCATCGTAGGAAAATACGGCGGGGCAGTCGAGAGAATCGTGCTTGCACCCTGCTGTGCTGCACAGATAGATTTCGCGCCCGGAGGCAAAATCCATATACATGAGATGCGTGCCGTAGCTGCCGTCCCGCAGCTTAGCTGTTTCCGTAGTCAAATAATAATATCCATTTTCCGTATTGCAGGCGCCATCTCCATATCGGTTCGATAAAAGCCGCAAGCCTCCACTACTGGAAGAAGCGTTGTTCTCAGGATTCTGCTGTGCTTCAGAATTTTGCTTGGAGTCAGGTTTGTCGTCTGTAGTCTGCGCATTCCCGCTGCATGCACACAGCGATGCACAGACAAGCGCAGCTATTATTAAAAAAGCCCAAATTTTTTTCATAGAAAAAGACCTCCTTGTTTTTCTTACAAGGAGATCTTAACGGATAAAAGTCAAAAATCGGTCAAACGGATATAGAAATCTTCACGCTGGCGCCGCCGGAGGTGTTTGAAAGCTCCAGCTTGCCGCCGTGTTTTTGACAAAGAATACGGCATATAGAAAGTCCGATTCCCATATGTCCATCTTTGTGGGCAAAAAGTATTTTTTTCTCCTGCTTATTCAGAATCTCCCGTGGGAATCCATTTCCATCGTCTTTTATAGTAATCATAAGAATCCGACCTTCCAGAGAAAATGCAAGCTGTATTTCCTGTTTTGCAAAGCGCAGGGCATTATTCAGGATATTCTCTAAAACACGATACAACAGGGCGGAGTCCACCTGTATTTCCTGCTGGGGCAGGCGGTTTGTTACCTGTAAAGATATACCGCTTGGTTCTGATAAAAGGGACAAATCCTCCACGATATCCGATGCAAGCTTTTCTGCGTTTACTGTCTTTCGTTCTATCTGTGTTTCCTCCGTCTGATTCAAGAGTCTGACGGACTCGGTATATTGTTCCAGCCGTTTTGCCGCTGCCCCCAGATTCTGTGCAATACGGGTCGTTTTTTCCCTGCTTATTTCACCGTTTTCCAGTCCCTTTTCCAGATATTCGGCGTAGCCCTCGATAATAGCAATGGGATTGCGCAGGTCGTGAGCAATGGAAGCCTGCATCAATCGCCGTTCCTCCAGCATGCTCCACATTGCTTTATTGTTTTCGCAGAGCGCCTTCCGCATATTTTCAAAAGAACAGCATAATTCGCCCATTTCATCCCCGCAGGGGTAGGCAAGCTCAAAATCCAGATTTTGTTCCGCAATCTGCTTTGCTGCATCTGCTAACAAAGCAAGAGGCCGTTTCAGCTTCCGGCGGTAAAAATACATACCGCACCAAAGAATAGCAGCAAAAGCAAGAACTGTCGGAACAGCAAACATAATTATACCGCAGCCCTGATAGGCAAGTTTTCTTTTCGGAGACAGCGACGCTGCACCGGTTTCGATCTTCTCGACAGAATAACGGGTTTGTTCAATTTTGTCTTCTGATGGGGCGCTGTCATTTTCTATCTTCAAAAAGGGCAGCGCGGAGAGGTCGTCGCCGAAATTCAGAAGATAGGTGCCGCTTACGACAGTTCCGTCGCTCCTGGTTTCCTCCACGGTAAGATATACCGCGTTCGGGTCCGGTAAAAGCCAATGCCGGAAAGCGGTACAGCCGCCGATGATAAGGGCGGATACCAGCGCTACCGTTCCGACAGAAAGACAAACCGTCAGGATCAGAAAACGGCGCAGGGGCAGATCCTGCCACCTCTTTTTCAACGTTTCCATTTGTATCCCACACCCCAGACTGTTTCGATGTATTCTTCTCCCGTTACCTCGTGGAGCTTTGCACGGATTTTCCGAATATGCTCCTTAATCACGTCCGCGCTGCCCTGGGCGTCATATCCCCATATCCGCTCATAAATCCGCTCCCGGTCAAATACCTGACCGGCGTTTGTCAGAAGGAATTCGATCAGGTCAAATTCCTTTTTTGATACTTCAACTTCGGCGTCCCTGTAAAAGACGCGGCGCTGAGAAAGATTCACAAGAAGCTCTCCCGATGTCAGTACGGAAGCAGAACTGCCGCGCGTGCGTTCATCCCGTCTGAGATGTGCCGTCACTCTTGCTGAAAGCTCTTTTAAGCTGAAAGGTTTGGTGATGTAGTCGTCGCCGCCGTACTGTAACCCATTGATTTTGTCCTGTTCAGTAATTCTTGCTGTCACAAAAAGAATCGGGCAGGACACATGATCTCTTATGTTTTTGCAAAACTCCAATCCGTCCGTTCCGGGCATATTGATATCCAGTATGATCAAATCGGGATTTTTCGGCAGCAGCTTCAGCGCATCGGCAGCGCTGTTCGCAGCATAGACCTCATAACCCTCATCGCCTAAATGATCCGAAAGCAACTCGGTAATCATCGCCTCATCATCCACCAATAAAATTTTATGCTTCATATCCACACCTCCTCAGAAAAGAATACCACAGAAAAATCAAAAAAGTGTCAAGACCGACTTACTGATTTACCAACGGATAATACGATATTTACTTGGCTGTAACCGCTGTTCCTTATCCTTTTTTCAAAAATCAGAAATGATACCGCAGTCAATAAACGAAAAATTTCCAATCGAAAACTTCTTATCCGTGATTTTTTCGGCAAGCTGTTTGCTTTCAATAAATTCATCGGTCACGATTACAAAAAATTGTTTGCCCGATTGATTGACAAGATAGAATTCTTTGTCTGTATTTTTGATACTGTTTAGAACTTCCGGTATTCCAAATGGTACATCTGTTAAAAAACCGATTGCATTATCCATGATTTTTTCTCCTTTGGTGAGTATCTGCTTACCTAAGAGACCATGTATTTCAGCATTTGGATACTTTTTTGTTACAACCATATCTTTTTTGCCTGCCTTTTCGCTCCATCTTCCCTTAAATAATTTTCGAGTGTAAGTATAATCATCAAGATTGATTTCTTCTCTCATAACGGACAAATCAATAGTGTCTCCGCTGTCAAGAAGATAATCAATACTGACATTAAGGAGCTTAGAAAGCTGTTTGAGATTTTCTATATCGGGCATTCCCTTGTCGGTTTCCCATTTCGTAATGGCCTGCCGTGATACTAAAAGTTTTTCTGACAACTGCTCCTGCGTAAGTCCGGCACTTTTCCGTGCAGACTTTAATTTTTCGCCTAAAGTCATTCTCATCTCATCATTTTTCATCATTTTGTAGTCCTCCAGAAATCAAGTCAGCTTTTGCTGCCGATTTCATAATAATGCCGATAACAATTCGTTGCAAGAAACGCTCATTTTCATAAAGGCAACGCTTCGTAGCAAAGTGTTTTGTCAAACAGTTATGCAGAAGTTTGTGCCTATATTGTCTGTATAGAGAAAACAGCCGTGGCCTTTGCTCCGTGCCGGTCGGTATTTTCAAGCCGCAGAGATCCACCGTGCTTTTCGCAAAGCGTCCGGCAAATGTGAAGCCCCAGACCAAAGTGGAATTGTCCTTTTTCAGCGTGTCCACTGTAATACGGCTTTGCCGCTGTCATCAGTTCCTTGTCGCCAAAGCCTTTTCCATCGTCTGCAACAGAAACGGAAAAAATATTTTCATTTGCCGAGCAGACAATACAAATCTTTGACTTTGCAAACCGAAGCGCATTGCCCAGCAGATTTTCAAAAACCTGTGTAACCGCCGACGGATCAATCAAAATAGTTTCCGTCTTGATCAACGATTCAAATTTGCAGGCAAGGTCTTTGCTTTGACATAAGAAATCTGTTGTTTCCCGCAAATGGCTTAGAAATTCCCCGGTGGGAACTTTTTCTTTCCGTATCTCAACATCCTCTAATTTCTGTATGGTGTTCATACTATCTGCAAACTGCTCCAACCGTTCCACATGAGAGGACATTGTCTGCACTGTTTCAAGAATATCACCTTCCGAAAATTTTCCCGTTGGCAGATACTCTATAAGCATATCTGTGTAACCCTTTAATATGGCAATCGGCGTCCGCAGGTCGTGCGTATAAGCGTCGTTAAGTTGTTTGCGTTCATCAAGCATACGGAGCATTTTATCGCCCGTTTCTTCCAATGCCGAACGCATAGTTTCAAACGCTTCACACAGCGCAGCCATTTCATCGCTTCCGGGATATTCCACCGTAAAGTCAAGCTCATTTTCGGAAATACGCTGCGACGCATTGTTCAGAATCCGCAGCGGTCGTTTCAGCTTTATAAGATAAAAGACGATTCCGGCAGAAGCAATACAGACCGAATACCAAAACAAGGCGGCGTAATTCTCTATAAAGCGGGTGATTCGGTAAAGGTGCATATCCTCTGCGGTGTAGTCCTCAAAGTGAAAGTCGAAATCATAGCTGTACTGCACATCGCCTTGTGTTCCATCAAAGGTTGCCGTAATATAACGGCTTTGAATTTCATCTGCCTTTCCTCTTGCTAAAGTAGATGTAAAATGCGATCCGAGAGCAGCAATCAGCAATGCGGCAGTAATCATAAGAAAGAGCGCAAGCCACAGAGGAACGCGGTTATATCGTTTCCTTACTTTACCCATTTATATCCGCTCCCCCAAACCGTTTGTATATATGGCTTAGCTCCTGCACCCCCGAATTTCGCCCGTATTTTACTCACATGCTCCATAATTACGCCTACATCGGCATCGCTGTCTATATCCCAAATGTGTTCAAATATCCGTTCCTTGCTGAATAGCTGTCCGGGATAGGAGGAAAGAAGCTCGACAATCTCAAATTCTCTCGGCAACAGAGGGATAGGCTCACCTTTGAAATACACTTCTTTAGCGGTATAGTCGATTACAAAATCTCCGTCAAACTTTGTCCGCACCTGCTTTGTCTGTCGCCGTTCTTCCCGGCGCAGATGTGCGTCAACCCGGGCTCCCAGTTCGTCTATGGAAAACGGTTTTACAATATAATCGTCACCGCCTGCGGCAAAACCGATCAGCTTGTCTCGATCCTCCACACGGGCGGTCAGAAACAAAATCGGGCAGGACACAAAATTACGGATACGGCGGCATACCTCCAGCCCGTCAAGATCGGGCATATTGATGTCAAGCAAAATCAAATCCGGTTGCTTTCCGGCTTTTTCAATCGCCTGCAAACCGTTCTCCGCCGTCTGCACAAGGTAGCCGTTTAATTCAAAATACCGTTTCAACATAACGCTCATATCTTTTTCATCATCCACGATAAGGATTGTTTTATCCATATTCACACCCCTTTCTGTAAAAGCATAGTGTATAATTCTAAATTATTTCTCAATTTGCGGTTTCTTTCTGCGACCGTCTATCGGTTTTTCTGTGTCTTTCGGAATGAGCCAGACCGTCCCTTTCTTTTCCGCACCTGAAATACGACCGGCGGAACAGTAATAGTTAATCATACGGGCAGAAATATTCCAATTTTCGCTGGCTTCCTTTAAGGTCATGTAATCCATACTGCACCTCCGAATAAACTCATAGCTATATTATATTTCGTCTGCCCGAAGAATATAAGAACATAAAAGCACGGTCTGCGTGCATTGATTATGCCGTTCTCCATAAATTGGTACATTGTGGCATCTTACTTCTCCCTTTTTAATAAGAAAAGCTAAAGCCGCAAAACATTTCTGTTCTGCGGCTTTTTTGCGCGGACATAAGGCGCGTTGGCGGAGAGGGAGGGATTCGAACCCTCGTGAGATTGCTCTCAAACTGATTTCGAGTCAGCCCCGTTATGACCACTTCGATACCTCTCCATAAATAATGCCACTGCCATGTATATATCGGCAATGACATTATTATACCATATCAAATTGACCCTTGCAAGTCCTATTTTATATATTTGTGCAGCCGTTTTGTCAGCAGTATTCCCAGTGCAATTTTAATAATGTCAGGCAAAATATAGGGGAATACGCATTTGCTCAAAATACTGATCAGTCCGATTGCACCGGTAGAACGGGTGTATACTACCATAAACCAGACGGTCCCGAACGCATAACAGCAAAGAATTCCACCCAGCATTCCCAGTGCTAACGGAACGATCTTTTTTGTGCGGTCTGAGATCAATCCTACGATCAACGCTGTGAAAATAAATCCAACGATGTATCCGCCGGTGACTCCTGCCAGCGCGCCTAAGCCTCCTTTGAATCCGGAGAAAACCGGGGCACCCAAAGCACCTAATGCAATATAAACGAGAACGGAAATGATACTGCGTTTCCATCCGAAAATGCCTGCTACGGTGATAACCGCAAAGGTTTGCATGGTAAATGGTACCGGACCTACAGGAATGGTGATCCAGGCGCACAATGCAATTAACGCCGCTCCCATGGCAATGTACGCAAGATTCAATATTTTTTTGCTCATTTTTTCTCTGCCTTTCTTTTTTCTGCGGTTATTTTACAGGATTTTATTTCGATTGTCAACCCATTTCTCAAAAATAGTTTACAATTAGATTTTCAGTGTCAAATTCGTTCCTTTACATTTATCGGAAAATATGATAAAATATATAATATAAGTTATTAAAAATTGGGAGGAAAGATGCGCTTAGATAAATTTATTGCGGACACAGGAACTGCCAGCCGTAAAGAGTGCGCCCGGGCAGCACGCGCCGGATTGGTGCTGGTTGACGGCACCGCTGTGCGGGATGCTTCCATACATATTGACGAGAACAGCGCAGTGGTAACATATTGCGGAAAAAACGTTCAGTGGAGTAAATTTACTTATGTAATGCTGCATAAACCGGCGGGTACAGTGTCTACAACAGAAAATATATCCCGCTCCGTGATGCGCCTCCTGCCTCCGGAATTTTTAAAAAAAGGAATGTTTCCCTGTGGTAGATTGGATGTGGATACAGTGGGGCTGCTCCTACTCACCGATGATGGACCGCTTGCGCATGCATTGCTGTCGCCAAAGCATCATGTGGAAAAAACATATTCCTATGTGTGCGATTCTCCCTTGGATCAGACGCAGATTGCGCGGCTGGAAGCCGGCATAGATATGAACGGGTATCTTACCAAACCAGCTCGTATAAATGCGCAAAGTCCGTCTCAGGGAAAAATTACGATCACAGAAGGAAAGTATCACCAGATCAAGCGGATGTTTCACGCTGTCGGCAGTGAAATTACCTTTCTGAAACGGGAAACCTTTGGACCGCTGATTCTGGATCCCCAATTGGAGCAAGGAAAATGGCGATTTTTGACAGATGCGGAAATAGCTTCCCTGACAGCACTGCAAAATAAGTAAAACATACGAAAGTTGAGGCGTATATGAATATTATTGAAACACTTGCCAGTGAAATGAATATCCCTGTAAAACAGGTTGAAAACACTGTTGCACTTTTGGATGAAGGAAATACCGTGCCTTTTATCGCGCGGTACCGTAAGGAAGTTACCGGTGGCTTGGACGATACCGTTCTGCGTACCCTGACGGATAAGCTTACCTATCTGCGCTCTCTCGAACAGAGAAAAGCAGAGGTGCGTGCACTGATCGAAGGACAGGGCGTTATGACTCCCGAAATTGACGCGGCGATTACCCAGGCCGTCACTCTTACAGAGGTGGATGATATATACCGTCCCTACCGTCCCAAAAGAAAGACCCGTGCGTCGGTTGCAAGGGAGAAGGGACTGGAGCCCCTTGCACAGCTGCTTTTGGAGCAGAATTCCGCTTATGCACCGGATTTGGACACAGCTGCAGATGCGTATATCTCCGAGGAAAACGGTGTGCCGGATCGGGATGCAGCACTACAGGGCGCACGGGATATTATTGCTGAAATTGTGTCGGATAATGCTGATTACCGAAAACGAATTCGGCAGTTGACTTTTAACTACGGTACGATATCATCTAAAAAAGCGCCGGACGCAGCGGATGAAACAGGCGTGTATGAGATTTATTATGATTATCAGGAACCGCTGAAGGCTGTCCCCGGGCACAGGATTCTTGCAATGAATCGGGGCGAGCGGGAGGATGTTCTGAAAGTGTCCGTTTCTGTTGACGCGGACATCGTGCTAAACGATTTGTTTTATCAGGTTGTTACCAATGCACATTCACCTGCTTTCCGTCATGTTGCTGCCGCGGTTTGTGATAGCTATGATCGGCTGATTGCTCCCTCCATTGAACGGGAAATCCGTACCGGCTTGTTTGACGACGCCAGTGAAGGCGCAATCAAAGTCTTTTCTGAAAATCTGAAAAATCTTCTCATGCAGGCGACATTAAAGGGCAAAACTGTGCTTGGCTACGATCCCGGATATCGGACAGGCTGTAAATTGGCTGTGGTTGATAAAACCGGTATGGTGCTGGATACTGCGGTTATTTATCCTACCAAGCCCAGAGAAGATATTGACGGCAGCCGCCGGATAGTTACTGGACTGATAAAAAAATATCATATAGATGTGGTCGCCATCGGCAATGGAACGGCATCTGCCGAAAGTGAAATGTTCATTGCGGATTTGCTCCGGGATTTGGGCGCAGATACAAAATATATCATTGTAAGTGAAGCCGGCGCGTCTGTATACTCTGCATCCAAACAGGGAGCCGAGGAATTTCCCGATTTTGATGTAACACAGCGTTCTGCTGTGTCTATTGCCCGCCGCCTGCAGGATCCTTTGGCGGAATTGGTAAAAATTGATCCCAAGTCTATCGGAGTAGGACAGTATCAGCATGATATGAAGGAAGCGCGGCTGGACGAAGCACTGCAAGGTGTGGTTGAGGACTGTGTAAACAGTGTCGGCGTGGATGTGAATACTGCTTCCTATTCGCTTCTTTCCTATATTTCCGGTATAAATTTGACAGCTGCAAAAAACATCGTGAAATATCGGGATGAAAACGGTGAATTTACCTCCCGCTCCCAACTTACCAAAGTGCCGCGAATCGGTGCAAAGGCATACGAACAATGTGCGGGATTTTTGCGCGTTCCGGATGCAAAAGAGATTTTGGATAACACTGGCGTGCACCCGGAATCCTATAAACCGGCGAAAGCATTGCTGGCGAAGTTTGGCTATACAAACGAGGACGTGCGAAACGGTAAATTGCAGGATTTGCGCCGCAAAGTTGCAGATTGCGGAACATCGGCAATTGCGGAAGATCTTGGGATCGGCGAACCTACACTGCTGGATATTGTGGCTGAACTGGAAAAACCGGGACGGGATATCCGTGACGATTTGCCCAAACCCCAGCTGCGGGAACGTGTAATTGAAATATCCGATTTGGAACCCGGTATGGTGATGACAGGAACCGTGCGAAATGTGATTGATTTTGGCGCTTTTGTCGATATCGGCGTGCATCAGGACGGGCTGGTGCATATATCGGAAATTTGCGATAAATTTATAAAACATCCCTCTGAGGCGCTGTCTGTGGGAGATATCGTCACAGTGAAAATTAAGTCGGTTGATGTCGCAAAAAAACGAATTGGTCTTACCATGAAGGAAATATAACCAAAACAAACGGGAAAAAATGCGGGGAATGGATGATTATGCAAAAAAATCGTTATTCCCTGCATTTTCCTATTGACGTGATAAAAAAGTGATAGTATAATGTAATACATAAAGATTGCTGGACAATCCTCACACAAGGGAACTGCCACGTAGCACCC
>CASTST010000033.1 GCA_949451655.1 uncultured Eubacteriales bacterium
TCGCATTTCTCGAACAAAGCTGGCATATATAATCGACGCCACAGCGGCCCCGATCTGTATTATCGCTCCTATATCCTCCTGGGCAGCCGCCGTCTCCTCCTACACCGCAGAGGGCGAAGGACTATCCCTCTTCATTCAAACCATTCCCTATAACCTGTATGCACTGCTTACCATTGTTATGGTAATAGCAATCTCTCTGATGAATTTTGATTTCGGTCCCATGAAAAAATACGAGGACAAGGCAATCGAAACCGGAGATTTGTCCGCGCTTGATGAAGAAACCAATGTTAGTGATGCAGATACACCTTCTGCTAAATCCAAAGGCAGGGTGCTTGATCTGATTCTGCCTGTTATCATTTTGATTATTTCATGCGTTGCAGGTATGATTTATACCGGCGGATTTTTCGATGGAACCGGTACAGATTTTATAACCGCCTTCTCCAACAGCGATGCCTCCGTCGGACTTGTACTCGGCTCTTTTGTAAGCCTTATCTTTACTTTGCTTCTGTACCTGCCCAGACGGGTCGTTTCCTTCAGATCCTGCATGGACTCTATTCCGCAAGGATTTAAAGCAATGGTTCCCTCTATCATTATTTTGATGTTTGCATGGACACTGGGCGGATTCTGCAGAGATCATCTGGGCGCAGGCACTTTTGTTGCAAACTGGATCACCGACACTGGCTTTTCCACCAGCATGCTGCCCGCAGTGATGTTCCTGGTGGCGTTGGGTCTTGCATTTGCAACCGGAACCTCCTGGGGAACCTTTGGAATTCTGATTCCCATTTCTCTGGATATTTTCAGCAAAGCCGGCATCACCGGCACCGCAACTGTAATCGTAATTTCCGCATGTCTGGCAGGCGCTGTATGCGGCGACCACTGTTCACCAATCTCCGACACAACCATAATGGCTTCCGCAGGTGCGCAATGCAACCACGTAAACCACGTTTCCACCCAGCTTCCTTATGCGCTCCTGGTTGCCGCCGTTTCATTTATAGGATACATACTGACAGCACTCATAAAGCAATGGTATATCCTTCTTCCGCTGATGGCAGCACTGCTGATTGGAATTTTGTTCCTGATAAAGTATCTTGTAAACCGCAAAAAGAAAGCCGCATAAGTAAAAAAAAAGAGACGCCGACGGCGTCTCTTTTTTATTCGTTTTGTTTTAACTCTGCTTATTCAAAGTTATCCAACAAAGCCTTTGTTTTTACGCAAACTTCACTGGATTCCTGAAACTTTCCGGTATCAATCCACTCGTCATACTTGCTTTGCATCGCTTCTTTTGTGATACCTGCTGCTTTGATCTCCTCTATGCTGTGTGCAGCGATCCAACGGGGTGTGTAAATTTCGCCGTTTACGTTGATCGCCTCAGGTGCCATAAAGGTTTCTGCTATCAGGTTTTTGTCTCCGGAATACAAAATGTCGACTTTTTCGAGTGTGAAGTAAGGTCCATCCGCTAAATTATATGGCGGAGTAACAGCAGCTACCGTAAATCTATCTTTTGAAATATCGAAATATTGAATAAATTTTAGCATATCAACTTCATTAATATTTAACTTTCCATCATAATATCCGTTTTCATATATCCATTCCTCATAGGCTTCCCATCCCGGTATTTCCTGAAAGACACTAGTTATTGCGTAAAATCCCATTTCATACTTTACGTCCACTTCCAGCATATCCAACAAGGATTTTATTTTTTTATAGTAATCATCATCAATCCCGTAGTAAGATAACTGATGATACATAAACCGGAGCATGTCATCGGTGATGCCAACGGATCGGATTTCCTCTAAGCCGTGATCTATAATCCAACGGGGCGTATAGATTATGCCGTTTACATAAAACGCATCCGGGTTCATAAACATTCTTGCAAGAAGCAGCGGATCATTGGAATACAGCGCCTCGATTTGTTTGTCCGTATATATCTCATACCCTTCATACTGATTGTTTACCGCTGTAAAATCTTCTTTTGAAATATTGAAGTGCCGTATAAATGCAAGCACGCTATATTCCTCAGGGTCGGGCTGACCGTTAATCCCGAGAGAATCCATCCATGCCTCAAACGCACCTTCACCCGGCATATCAGCAAAACTCTTTTCAACCATGTAGAAACCAATTGTATATTCACATTCTGTATACATCCAGTCTATACCGCCGCCCGAGCCTTCCTGCGCCAGAGGGTCTTCTGTACTTGTAACGTCTGCGGTTGTATTATTGTTTATAGTTTCCTGTGGCTTCCCTGTATCTGCATTGCAGCCAGAAAGGATCGCTAACGCCGTCAACACAGTTATCAATAAAAATAGTAATTTTTTCATAGTATCGTCCTTTCATAAAATATATTTGATTCCAGTTTATGCATCACAGGTATTTTGTTTTACTCTGCTCACGAAGTTTTTCCGGTAAAAGGTACATTTGGGAAAAACCGTTGCGGATTGTAATTTACAGATTTTTCAGCCACTCTCCTCCTATAAAAACAGAAAGATCCAAATGGTTGAACCCATCTGAGGTTCCGGAATTTCCCACATCTTGCAGATGATCCCACTTCTCTACTCTATAATCTTTTTTGTAAAAGCTCTCGTTCTGCATATGCATAAACCCTATCCGAAGCTTTTTACCGGTACCCTTATAGAAGCAGTCGGTTTCTATTACTAAATAATATCCAGCTGAAGATTTATTCGATGAAACATATACTACTGAACCGTCCATAGGAGACAAGATATGCTGACCTCGGATAACCGCATAATTTTTACCTATGATATCAATTGCACAATGATCCGGTCTATCAGACATTTTGTACCCAGAAGTTATATAGCTAAATGTGTTTGCGTCATCAAAAACGTACGCCCAATCATAATCTGCAAAATCCACCGGTTCGAGGCACCACTGCTGGTTGGGATCTTCATTGTTCCGGTCTGCCAGCACCACCTTGGCATTACTTGCATAAGACCCGCCCGATACCGCCAAATTGAGATACACATTCTTTTTAGGCGAAATACTGAACGTGCCGTTTCCGTTGCGCCGCAGGTGCCAGCGTTGCTCCGGCGCATCGGACACGCTTTCATACAGAACCACCTGCGCCCCTGCCACACAATTTTTCCGACCGTCCATCACCATTTTGCCGGAAGCGCCTACAAGCGTCGTTTCTATAACATAATAGCCGCCTTGGTTATTAAAATAAAACAGCTCTGAGGGAAAATGTCCTGGATATTGCTGAAAATGTGTGCTGTTTACAACGCCGCTGGACTGCAAATCCAGATACATTCCGCTTTTCCTATTGCGGAGATAGTAGGTTTTTCCGTTGCTGAGACGCATTGCCTGGGCTGCTTCAGAGGGCGAGAATAAATCTGCGGTTTCATCACTCGGAGGGATTGTTTGGTAATACTGCCGATTTATTGAATCTGCAAAATGATAGCATAACAATCCCCCAGTCGACATCGCTGCGCTTGGTCGACAGCCCCCTTTGCACAAGGGGGCCTATAATCTATACCCTAAGCCTCCCTCCAGCAAAAGGAGGAGGCACAGCATTTCAATTTATCTAAGCCTCCCTTGTGCAAAGGGAGGTGGCACGCTGCAGGCGTGACGGAGGGATTGTTTATAGGACCGCGGAGTATGAAAACATCAAATTTTTGTGGCATACCTGCTGTATACTTTTCTTTCAAGTCGGAAAGAAACATATAAGATTATACAAACTTGCTGACAAAACATCCTATAAAAAGCCGCACGTCAACAAAGCCATAGGCTTTATTACGTGCGGTCAGCAAAGTTGTTCATTGGAGGTCACCTGTTTCCTTCAATCCATATACTTATAACATTGTTCTGTTTTCATATTCATATTAACATTTTTTCCTATATTTGTCAATATATTATTAAATCGTTAAATTCTATTTTTGCACCTACCCCGCCAATGCAAAAAGCTCCGCTCATATGCAGCACATTTTTATTCTATTGACAATATTACTCGCAAAATGATATAATAACTGAAAAGCATCTATGGATGGCAAAAGGAGAATTTCATGCAAAGCGAAAAAATCAGTGTGATTATCCCCATGTACAATGCAGAATCACAAATTCAAAAATGTGTAAACAGCCTGCTCTGCCAAACCTACACAAATTTTGAAATTATTATAGTAAACGACGGCTCCAAAGATAACAGCCTTGCAGTTTGTCAGAACACATTTGGAAACGAACCGCGTGTTAAAATTGTAGACAAGCCCAATGGCGGTGTATCCGACGCGCGAAATGCAGGCATGCGCGCCGCCGAAGGAGAATATATCTCCTTTGTGGACGCAGACGACTGGGTAGAACCCACCTACCTTTCCTGCTTATACGAACATCTGACGGAAACCGGCGCGGATCTGTCTGCACTGGACTATCGAATGGAATCAACCAATCCGGAGCGAACCGTCAAAGTGGAAATAACAGAAGAAGAAGTTGTAACCGGATCGGACATTTTGGAGCGTTTTTTCACCAGAAAAATTATCACCGGCGTAATTGGAAAATTATTCAGGCGCGAACTGATTGGAGATCTTCAATTTCCGCCAAACATAAAAATCGGAGAAGACGCACTTTTTGTGTACGGTTTTCTCCGGCGCGCCAAAGCAGTAAGCATCATTCCGCAAAAGCTGTACAACTACTGGATGGACAATACAGACGGAGCTACCAACAACTTCTTTACGCGGTTTGATTACGAAGCCGTTCATTTTGCAACATTGATTTTAAATGATGTAAAAAAAGACAATCCGGAACTGCTTGGTCCCGCCAGCAATTATTTACTGCTTCCGATTATGCGTTCTTACCTTGGATATATCGCCAGCAAAAAAGAAGCCATGCCCCGGTTTAAGGAGCTTACAGAAGCATTGCACATCATTTTCCGTTATGCAGACCGAAACAGCAACGACTTCAATTACTATAAATACAAAACATTCTATATTCTACACAAAATATGCAAGCCCCTGGCTCGGGTATTGGTTTCCCGATGGGTTACACAACAAACAATCTGACAAAAAGCAGTCTTTCCTCTGAAGGAAAGACTGCTTTTATATTCTGTTCAAAGCACTATATCCGCAAACGCACCGTTACGCAGAATCTTACCATACCGGAATCCGCAAGCCTTTGCAAGCTCCGCAGCCTGCTCAAATGCCCAGTCCAATCCCTTTGCCTGATGACAATCACTGGTAATAATCACCGACCCGCCCAATCGACATAACTCCCGCAGCAGAAACGCCGCAGGATACGGGACAGACCGTCCTGCGCGGAGCATGGCGCCTGTATTGATTTCAAACAGCGGACACGTCTGCACAATCTGCTCCATCGCCGAGACAGCGGCAGTCCGGTACTGTGCATCCGATTCGTCAAACAACCGCCCGCCTTCGTTGAATTTTGTAATCAGGTCAAAATGCCCTACTATGTCGCACTCGGTTACTTTAGCGACATCCGCAATCTGCCGGTAATACGCCTGCGCATATTTATAATAGTCTCCGCCGAAATAACGCGCTACAGCCCCGGTCATAATCTCAGCGGAATCATCCACCGGTGTATATGCACCGTCATCGCACAACAAATAGTGCGTACTGCCAATACGATAATCATACGGAAAGTCGGACACATCGGAAAACATATCCTGCTCAATGCCCAAATAAACCCGAATGACATCCCGATACTTTTCGCGCAGCGTCAATATCTCCTGCTGATATAAAACTGTGCCTTCTCTGGACATGCAGTAAGCCGTATCGCATGCCGTATACGCATGACCGGAAAATCCAATAGATTCCCAGCCAAGTTCAACAGCGCGCAGAATCAATTCTTCCGCCGTATTTTTTCCGTCACAATAAACAGTATGCGTATGCAAATTGGACAGGGGCGTCATTTTGTCATTTTCTCCTGCTTTACTTTGTGGTCAATTACATGACGGGAAGCCAATTCTTTATAAATGTCATCAATGGAAATCCCCATCTGCACCATCAGCACAAGTACATGGTAAGTCAGGTCGGATATTTCATATATTGTTTCCGCACGGTCGTCCGCTTTTCCAGCAATGATTACTTCGGTGCATTCTTCGCCCACCTTTTTCAGGATTTTATCAATTCCCTTTTCAAAAAGATAGGTAGTATATGAACCCTCTTTCTTTTCCGTCTTTCTTCCCTCAATCAGCTGCATCAAAGCATTCAGGGAAAACGTTTCTTCTCCTTCATATACAGAATTGAAGAAGCAAGATTCTTCACCGGTATGGCATGCAGGTCCTTCCGGCAATACATATACCGTTAGCGCATCACAGTCGCAGTCTGTATCAATGCGCACAATATGCTGCACGTTTCCGGAGGTTTCACCCTTTCTCCAAAGCTCCTGTCTGGAGCGTGACCAGAAGCAGGTGCGCTTCTCTTCCAGGCTGATTGCAAGACTCTCCCGATTCATATATGCAACTGTCAGAACCTTGTTTGTTCTGCTGTCAATCACAACTGCAGGAATCAATCCCTTTTCATCAAACTTCAATTTTTCTGTATCAATATGCATTATTTGCCTCCAAGTATTATTAAATTTTATCACAGCCGGACGTTAATGCCATCACCCAGCAGTTTTTCCTTTAAATCATGAATTGACACTTCTCCAAAGTGGAAAATAGACGCCGCCAGTCCCGCGTCTACTTTTGGCACTTGTGTAAACAAACGGGTAAAATCCTCTATACAGCCGGCACCGCCGGAAGCAATTACCGGCACGTCCACAATATCACATACAGCAGCCAGCATTTCCAGATCAAATCCTTCTTTTACGCCGTCCGTGTCGATACTGTTAAGCACTATCTCACCAGCACCGTTTTCCACTCCCTGCCGAATCCACTCCAGCGCGTCAATGCCAGTATTCTCCCTGCCGCCTTTTGCAAAAACAGTAAACTTTCCGTCAACACGCCGCACATCTACAGACAATACGACGCACTGATCCCCATATTTTTTCGCCGCTGCAGGAATCAGCCCGGGATCCCGAATTGCGCCGGAGTTGACGCTGACCTTATCCGCGCCGCATTTCAAAACCCGATCAAAGTCATCCACTGTGTTAATTCCGCCGCCGACCGTGAGGGGAATAAAGATCTGACTGGCAACTTCCGTCAGAATGTTTGTAAAAAGCTGCCTTCCCTCAAAAGAAGCGGTGATGTCATAGAACACCAGTTCATCCGCTCCGTTTTCGCTGTAATATTTCGCCAATGTAATGGGGGACGAAACATCATTTACATCCAGAAAATTTACACCCTTTACCACACGGCCGTCCCGCACATCCAGACAAGGAATAATCCGTTTTGTTATCATTTCCGCATCTCCAATATTAAAGCACGCCCCGGCAAGCCAACACGGCA
Organism: uncultured Eubacteriales bacterium; assembly: GCA_949451655.1. Lineage (GTDB taxonomy): Bacteria > Bacillota > Clostridia > Oscillospirales > CAG-272 > Avispirillum. Next base: position 7,349 of record CASTST010000033.1, read on the forward strand.
GCGGCAAGATCAATGGAACCTGTATAAATGGATTTGCCTAAAATTGCGCCGTACAAATCCATATCCCGCAGTTTTTTTACATCATCCAATGTCGTAATTCCGCCGGAAGCAATCAACCGCACCTTATATTTTTCTGAAAGATCCTTATACATTTCCATATTCGGACCGGCAAGCATACCGTCCTTGGATATATCTGTGCAAATTACCGTCTGTACACCCGCCTTAGTCAGCCGTGCAAACAATGCGTCGCAGGTAAGCTCGCTTTGTTCCTGCCAGCCGCGGATCGCCGCCATACCGTCCCACACCTACAGCAATCTGCCTCCCATAAGTTTCTACCATATCCTGCAAAAACTCCGGATCAGTCACTGCGGCTGTACCGATAATTACTCTGTGCACACCAGCCTCCAAATAACGGCGTACAATCTCCGGGCTGCGGATTCCACCACCCACCTGCACTTTCAGCCCACTGGTTTCCACCAACTTCTGCACGGTTTCCAGATTGGGCGTTGTACCGTCTTTGGCACCCTCCAGATCAACGGTATGCAGATACTCAGCGCCGGCACAGCGAAAAGCAACACCCAGTTCTTCCGGATTTTCACTGTAAACGGTCATCTGTGCATAGTCGCCTTTTACCAGGCGCACCGCTTTTCCTTCATATAAGTCAATTGCAGGAAATAAATTCATGCTGTATTCTCTCCATCTTCCTTATTGATTTAAACTTCGCAAAATGCCTTCAAAATTTTCAGTCCGACAGCGCCGCTTTTTTCCGGGTGAAACTGGGTCCCAAAAACATTTCCATTTTCTGCGGATGCCGTAATCTTTGTGCCGTATTCTGTGACCGCACTCACCCACGGGTCGCACCGATCGGCATAATACGAATGTACAAAATATACGTGATCCCCTTCCCGGACGTTCTTATACAATGCGCTACGCGGTTTGTCCTCAGGGAAGTACAGCGCATTCCAGCCAATATGCGGCACCTTATATTCTGCCGGCACCACCCCGCGCATAGGAACAACCGCTCCGGGGATCAATCCCAGTCCTGCATGCTCCCCATATTCCAGACCTTTATCGAAAAGCAACTGCATCCCCAGACAAATTCCCAGAAGGGGTTTCCCTTTTTTCGACTCCTGAATCACTACCTGATCCAATTCTGCCGCACGCAGCTTATTTGCAGCGTCCCCAAATGCACCAACCCCAGGCAATATGATCCGATCGCACTCCGCGATTTTTTTTCGGTCCCCGGTCACAATTGCCTCTTCACCAATATAGGCAAATGACGATTTTAAGGAAAACAGATTCCCAACGCCATAATCAATGATTGCTATCATATCTCACAGTACCCCTTTGGTTGAAGGAACTTCTCCTGCCATCTGCGGATCTATTGCAACGCATCTGCGCATGGTGCGCCCCAAAGCCTTGAATATTCCTTCAATAATGTGATGCGTATTGGTACCGGCAAGCTGCCGTACATGCAGCGTCAGCCCTGCATTTCGCACAAACGCCAGCAAAAACTCTTCCACAAGCTCCGTATCAAACGTTCCAACCTTTTCTGCATACAGTTCCGCCGTATACCCCAAATAAGGACGTCCGGAAAAATCCGCCGCACACAAAATGAGCGCTTCATCCATAGGAAGTACAATATCGCCGTAGCGGTAAATCCCGCGCATATCGCCAAGCGCTTCACTGAACGCCTTACCCAGACAAATGCCGATATCCTCCACGGTATGGTGACAGTCCACCTGCAAATCTCCCTTGCAAGCAAGCGAAAGGTCAAACCGCCCATGGGAAGCAAACAGAGTGAGCATGTGATCTAAAAATCCCACACCCGTGTCTACATCCGCCTTCCCGGTTCCCTCCAGACACAATCTGAGCTGGATATCTGTTTCTTTTGTTTTTCTGTTGATTGCCCCGATTCTCATATTTATTCCCTCTTCATTTGTCTAAAACAAGCAGCAGCTTGTCCATTTGCTCACGTGTACCAATCGTAATACGGAGAAAATCCCGAATGCGTTCTTTGTCAAACCATCGAACAAGTACGCCGTTCTCCCGCAAGAGTGTATACAGCGCTTTTCCTGTAGTACCCGGCTTTTTTGCAAACACAAAATTTGCACTGGAAGGAAGTACCACGAAGCCCCGGTCTTCCAACGCTTTTCTCGTATATTCACGAATCTGCATTATATTTTCCGCATTTGTCTTATAGTAATCATCTGATTCCAAGCATGCAATTCCTGCGATTTGCGTGAGCCGGTTTATATCATAGGGATTCATAGAATATTTAATCCGTTCCAGATCTTCAATCAACGTCGCATCGCCTATGGCAAATCCAAGTCTTGCACCGGCAAGAGAACGGGATTTGGAGTATGTCCGGATTATAAGCAGGTTTTTGTACTTCTGAAGCAGCGGTAGTGCAGAAACAGCGCCAAAATCCACATATGCCTCATCAATCATAACTACATGATCCGGATTGCTTTGGACAATTTTTTCAATATCTTCTAAAGACAGGGCAATGCCCGTAGGCGCATTGGGATTTGCAATAATCACATGAGAGCCTATCCCAACATAGTCCGACACACGTACCTGAAAATCCTCTGTAAGCGGAATCACCCGACAAGGGATATCATGCAATTGCCCATACACAGAATAAAACCCGTATGTAATATCCGGAAAAGCAATTCCATGATTCTGATCGCAAAACGCCATAAAAGACATATTCAGGATATCGTCCGATCCATTCGTGACAAATACATTTTCCGCCTGCACACCGTAGGAATCTGCAAGCTTTTCCCGCAGCACACGGCAAGTGGGATCCGGGTACAGATTCAGCATGGAAACCTGTTCCGCATTCACCGCTTCCAGCACCCTTTGAGACGGCGGATAGGGGGATTCGTTTGTATTCAATTTAACATACGCCCGATCCTGGGGTTGTTCCCCCGGCGTATATGGTTCCAGCGCTGCAAACCGCTGACTTAAAAATCTGCTCATATTTCCTCGTCCAATTTATTCTGATTCTGCAAAACGGATGCGTGCGGATTTCGCGTGCGCACCAAGTCCTTCCTGATCTGCAAAATATCCGACTTTTTCATAAACAGGCGCCAAAGCCTCTTTGGTATAATAGGTAAATTGTGTTTTCTTGACAAAATCATCTACAGACAGCGGACTGGAAAACCGTGCCGTTCCGCTGGTTGGCAAGGTATGATTGGGACCCGCAAAATAGTCGCCCAGCGCTTCCGGGCAATATATGCCAAGGAACACGCTGCCGGCATGTTTGACCTGCCCCAAGTAATCGAACGGAGAGTCTGTACAAATCTCCAAATGTTCCGGTGCCAGGGCGTTGGAAATTTCCACTGCCTGACGAATGGAATCCGCAATAATAATTTTTCCGTTATTGTCTATGGATTGGCGGGCAATCTCTTGTCTGGACAGCAGCGGAATCTGCCGTTCCAATTCCTCTGCCACCTGCTCTGCCAACACCTTGCTGTCGGTAACAAGAACCGCAGAAGCACACACATCGTGCTCCGCCTGAGACAGCAAGTCCGCTGCAACATAGGTCGGGTTGGATGCCCCATCCGCAATCACCAGAATTTCACTGGGACCGGCAATCATATCAATGGCAACTGCGCCAAACACCTGGCGTTTTGCCTCTGCAACAAAACGGTTTCCGGGACCAACAATTTTATCAACCCGCGGCACAGACTGGGTGCCATAAGCAAGTGCTGCAATTGCCTGCGCTCCGCCTACCTTAAAGATCTTCTTCACGCCGCCAATTTTGGCAGCTGCCAATATTACCGGATTGATTTTTCCATCCTTGCCCGGAGGGGTCACCATAACAATTTCTTCCACTCCGGCAATCTGCGCCGGAACACAATTCATCAGTACGGAAGAAGGGTACGCCGCCGTTCCCCCCGGAACATACAATCCAACCCGTTCCATAGGGATCACGCGCTGTCCCAGCACTTCGCCTGCCGGTCCTGTAAGAACAAACCCGCTGCGTTTTTGGTTGGCGTGAAATTCCCAGATTCTTTCTTTTGCTTCTTTCAAAATCTGCAAATATGTATCATCCATAGATGCAACTGCTTCGTCAATTTCTTCCTCGCTTACTGCAATGCTGTCCAGTTCTGCCTGATCAAACTTTTTTGTATAAGCAAGCAGCGCACTGTCGCCCTCTGTCTGCACAGCATGGATAATTTCGGCAACCGCCTGTTCAACTTTTGGATCCGCTGCTTGACTACTGCGATTCAAGATTTCTTCTGCGCACTGGGCATATTCCATCACACGTATCATTTTCACGCCATACCTTTCCTATATATTTCAATCGAATAAATTGTTTTATTTTTCTGCAATTGCCTTTTGGATTTTTTCCGTCATTGCAAGAATTTCTGCATTCTTAAACTGGAAGCTGGCTTTATTCGCCACCAAGCGTGCACTGATCGGAACGATCGTTTCATAGGGCTCCAGGTTATTTTCATATAGCGTTTTTCCCGTTTCCACAATATCCACAATCACATCGGACAATCCCAAAAGCGGTGCAATTTCAATGGAACCATTCAATTTAATAATATCAATATCCAATCCCTTTTTATCGTAAAATTCCCGGGCAATCCGCGGAAATTTTGTTGCAACGCGAATAGTAGTTTCTCCGCTGGGCTGCATATCTTTTTTACCGGCTACTGCCATGCGGCACTTTCCCATTTTCAGGTCAGCCAGTTCATACACATCGTGTCCGCCTTCCAGAAGAATATCCTTCCCTACGATTCCAACATCAGCAGCGCCCCGCTCCACATAGATCGCCACATCGGACGGTTTCGCCCAAAAATAACAAACACCATTTTCCTCGTTTTCAAATATCAGTTTTCGGCTATCCTCCAAAATTTCCGGGCAGCCATATCCGATATCTGCGAAAATTTTATATGCCTTTTCGCCAAGTCTCCCCTTAGGCAATGCAATATTCAGCTTTCTCATTGTTCTACCTCAGTTTCATCCAACTGTACATGCTTTTTATAGCGAATGCCATCGGTTTTTGTTTTTTGCACCTGCACGCGCAATCCTTCGCTGGTCAGCTTCTCCGCTTCCAGTGCAGCGACTACGGGATCCGCATTTCCATATGTAATCAGCACATCCACATCGCTGTCCCGCTTTTCATCTGTCAGCCGTTCCAGCAAATCCGGATAAATTGCAAATCCAATAGCGCCCGCATTTTTGCCGAATTTCTTCACCAATGTATCATAACGTCCTCCGGAAAGCACATGCTCCGGGATTCCATCTACAAAACCTTGGAATGTAATACCGTTATAATAATCCATATCATTTGCAACGGAGAAATCCAAAATAATGGAGTCGTCCAGATGAAGTGCCTTTAAAACATAATACAATCCGGAAAGCTCATCTGCAGCCTGCCGTGCCGGATCTTCTTCGGGAAGATCCGCAAGCAAATGGTCAAGCTTGCCAAGACTGGCTTCAAAATCGCCGTAAATCTCAATAACAGAAGCAAGTCTTGCAGTTTCTTCTTTTGCAATGTTTTCTCTATTGCAAATTTCCTGCATTTCATGATTATTTTTCTCACCAAGACAACGCAGCACTTCTTCCCTGGCAGTACCGGTAAGTCCTGCACGGTCCAGAAGCGCAGTCAAAAGCCCCATATGACTCACACCGATCAGGGAATTCTCCGACACTTCCGCAAGACTCTTAGCAGCAAGTGACAAAACCTCAGCCTGTACATATGTATCCACATCGCCGATATACTCGATGCCTACCTGCTGAATCTCCCGGATCCCACCGGACTGTCTTGCACTGCGATACACATTTTCACAATAATACACCTTTTCCGGTGCGGTAATTTCCTCCGGCGCATTTTTTACGATGGAAAGTGTGATATCCGGCTTAAGAGCCAGCAATGTTCCCACCGCATCTGTGAAAGTTACAATATTGTTGCTTGCAAGAAAGCTTTTATTTTCCAGATATAAATCATAATGTTCAAATTTACTCATTTTATATTTTTTATATCCGTACAATTCATAAAGTCCGCGCATTTTCAGAATATATTGTTCTTCTTTGCGCAAGACTTGATTTGGAAGTGTCATTCTCTATATTCTCCGTTTCATCATAAGTTCATTGCATCACGCACAACATACATTTTTACATACTATATTAGTATACCATATCCCGGTAGATTAAGCAAGCATTTGCCAACGTATAAATTGCAGCAAATACAGTATAGCACGCCAAGCCACTTTAGTCAAGTAAATTGATAAAGTTTTTTTGGATTTTATACCCCATAAAAAAAGAAATCGCCCATTTGGGCGATTTCTCAAAAGTATTCAAAAGTTACGGATATCTGGTAACACCGCTGCGTTCTTCTCCATAGAACTGGAACATGGGATCCTCATTATAGCTAATGCTGGCTGGAATCTTATAAACAGCAGTTTCAGATTGATCGGAGAAGATATGCATGTTATGATTTTTAATATAATTATACATTGCATCATAACGATTCATATACAGCTGTCGGAGTTCTTCGTTATCCGTATTGTTCTTGTAGTACCGATGATGCACACAGGACAATCCCAGGAAGTCAAAGCATGCGATCAAAGTATCAATGCGCTCACGCTGCTCATTGTTATTGGCTTTTCCCTGCGCCGCAACCAACAGAGCACGCACTTCTTCATAATGTTCGTCGATATACTCGAAATCATACATCTGACGCGGGCGGTCATAGTTATTGATAAAGCATCCCGCACGGTCTCCAGCTTCGTTCTGCATCATGATGAAATCAAACAATTCACTATTCCCGTCACCATAGTACATGTACAGGTATTCCATCATATGACCATAGAATTCTTCCTCCGTCATTTCCGGATCCCAGTTGAGACGGGTCGCGAGATATTCTTTCAAGGTTTCAAAATTATAAGTACGTCCGCCGCCCTCATAGAACATACCGGTTACGCCGCATTCATTGATCAAATAATTATAATCATAGTACAGATTGATAATATTCGGGCATCCTACAAGATAATAATGATAGGTTACAGGATAGTACCAGAACCACAGTTCTGCGCCGGTCTCCCTGCATATTTCTCCCCATGCTTTCAGCGACTTTTCATCATAGGTATTATTGCCGCCAAGCTGGGTTACATTGTCGCCGCACTCTCCGCTGCCCAGAATATGATTATTACAGCCCGTTCCGCAGAACAAAACAATCAAATCATCTTTGGGGAAAATCGTCTGGGGAATAGCGTGATCATAGATGATAAAATACAATTTCAGTCCCGGATAATACTCTTGAATATCATCAATCGCGCGGTTTGCGATATACACACTTCCACCCGCATATCCGTCCGTTGCATAGAGTGTGGAACATCCGTCGCACTTGCACATACCCACTATATTATCACAAATGGAAAATGACATAGCAGAAGTCCCCATACGGAATTTATGACTTCCCCATTCCTCTGTAATCATTCGGGTTGTCAGATACAAACCAGTAAACATCTGCTCATAGGAATCATCATTGGTAAAACAGGGCTGCCATTTATATTCATCTACCTGAATTCCAGCATTATAGCGTTCCTGCAGCTTGGGACCTTCCGGCCATACCAGACCCTGATCTTCATAGATCTTGTTTCCGGTATACATTCTGTAATAATACCCGAAGGAATGGGCATTGATAAAGTGTGCGCCGGTCAGTGTACCGTGCCGTTCGTCATCCGTTCCGATAGCACCGCGTCCGTTTAATTTACGGGGAAATGCAAATTCTTCATTATTTCTGCCCGCTGTCTGTCTTGTCACACGGAAAGTCAATTCAGGAATTTTTTTGAAATAGGTCCCTTCAGCAATATCTGCGGTACGCTGTTTATACACCAATGTAGCATTTGCGCTATAGAAGCGGTATCCCACATACTCTTCCAAAATTTCATAAACTGCGTACATATTACCACGGCGGGTACCGTAGATATGCAGCTGTCCATCCTTGACTTCATAGATGAAGCCTTCAACACCAAGTTCGTCTTCCTCATCTTCCTGATGGAAAACAATTGCGTTTTCGGTTTTCTGCTCACCGAAGCAAATCTCCATATTATGACCCGTAGCCATACGAACATATTTCCGCAGCTGATCCGCCGCATAATACAGATTGCTTGTATCACGGTTGGTATCAGCCGGCACAACAATACAGTATGTATTGATGGGATTGTCGGCAATCGTAAGATTGTACAGCGCCTGCCCGTATCCGTCTGTAATCTCGTAGTCAGACCACTGTTTCACCTCTGCCAGGCACAGTCTGAACTGAAGTGAATCAAACGCAGTCACCTCGCCATCTGCATCCATGTCTGCTGCACTCCGATCAAGGACTGCTCCGTCTACATCTGCCAGATAACGGACAACTTCAAATGCATCCACAGCGTCCACATATCCGTCGCCGTTTACATCGCCCAGCGTGAAAGTGTCATCTACATCAACAGCCTGCACTGCTGCTCCAATGCTGAACATACCGATCAACATAGAAAGCATCAGCAAAATAGACAATACTTTTTTCATTTGGTATCTCCTTGTATTATTAGACCACTTTAACGTAAATCTATAAATTATTGTACCATATTCCCCAACTATAAGCAAGAGCTTTTTTGACTTTTTGTACAAAGGCTCCCGACACTATTATAAAGCACTGAATAATTCGTTTTTTCACAAACGCGGTTTCATTTTTCCCTCCCCTTTAGAAAAAAATTTGTTAAAACATCTTGACAAATCAAAGCTTCTGTGGTAAAAAGGATTTTAGAAACGCTGTGCGTTTTTGTTGCCTGACATAAAGACTTCGGTCTGAGGGAAAGGCGTGGCTGAACTAAATAACGCAAGCCGTGATAGAAATATATCGCGGCTCGTATTTGCCGCGCCTGTGAAAAGGCGCGGCAAATTTATTTTTGGAGTGATTTTATGGGAACAAGAGTTGCAGTAATGAGTATTATTGTTGAAAAGAGCGACGCGGTACGGGCTTTAAACGAAACGCTCCATGAGTATGGAGAGTACATAGTCGGCAGAATGGGCATACCGTATCGCAAGCGCAAAATTCACATTATAAGCATTGCAATAGATGCCCCGCAGGACACAATTTCAACACTTGCGGGAAAAATCGGCGGCATTGACGGCGTAGCCGTCAAAACCGCAATGTCCAGCATAAAGTTTGATGATTAACGTTATGGTTCAAATCATTGATAAGCTAACGCGGGAGCACGCATTGTCAACAGACGAGTACAAAACGCTTATCGAAAACCAATCGGAGGAAGCAGCAGCGCAGCTTGCCGGGTATGCGGTTGCCAAGCGGCGCAAGATTTACGGAAACTCCGTTTTCGTGCGTGGACTGATTGAAATCGGAAACATTTGTAAAAACGACTGTCTGTATTGCGGGATTCGCCGAAGCAATTACCATTGCCAGCGCTATCGTCTAACGCCCGAACAAATCCTCGAGTGTGCCGATGAAGGCTATTTGCTTGGATTTCGGACGTTTGTGTTGCAAGGCGGCGAGGATGCATATTTTAATGACGACTTAATATGCGAAATTGTCCGCAAAATGAAAGCGCGATATCCCGACTGCGCAGTTACTTTGTCATTGGGAGAACGTTCTTACGAAAGCTACAAAGCGCTGCGCCAAGCAGGTGCGGACAGGTATCTTCTGCGTCATGAAACCGCAAACAAAGCGCATTATGAAAAAATCCATCCACCCGAAATGTCGTTTGATAACCGAATGAAATGTCTCATGGAACTGCGCGGATTGGGTTACCAAGTCGGCTGTGGATTTATGGTGGGGTCGCCGTATCAAACCCCGCAAACCCTCGCCGAGGATCTGAAGTTCATCGAAACATTTAAACCGGATATGTGTGGTATAGGACCATTTATCCCGCACCACGAAACGCCGTTCAGAAATGAACCCGCAGGCACTCTCAATATGACCTGCTATCTGCTCTCGATTATAAGACTTATTTATCCGCCCATACTGCTGCCGTCAACCACCGCCCTCGGAACAATTCACCCGCAAGGGCGGGAAAAAGGAATTCTCTCGGGAGCAAATGTTGTTATGCCGAATTTGTCGCCGGTGTCGGTACGGAAAAAATATGAGCTTTACGACAATAAAATCTGCACAGGTGACGAGTCAGCACAGTGCCGCAATTGCTTAGACCAACGAATGAAATCAATCGGTTACAAGATCGTGACCGACATCGGTAATATAAAAAAGGAGAACCATGATGGCTAAATACAATCCAAAATCCCTCATAGCGGAAGAATTTATCAACGATGAAGAAATTCTTGAAACACTGAAATATGCCGAGGAAAACAAGAACAACGCTGCGCTTATCAACCAAATTTTAGATAAGGCCCGCCCGCAAAAGACCGATGCAGGCTGCGTATGCGCGGGACTTACACACCGTGAAGCAAGTGTACTGTTGGCTTGCAATGATCCCAAGGTAATTGAAAAAATTTATCAGATCGCCGAAGAAATCAAGCTGGCGTTTTACGGCAATAGAATTGTGATTTTCGCGCCGCTGTATCTTTCCAATTATTGTGTAAACGGCTGTGTCTACTGCCCGTATCATATGAAAAATAAGCATATCTCACGCAAAAAGCTCACGCAAGAGGAGGTTCGGGCGGAAGTTATAGCACTTCAGGATATGGGGCACAAGCGTCTTGCGATTGAAGCAGGTGAGGATCCTGTCAACAACCCGATCGAGTATATACTTGACTGCATCAAGACAATTTATTCCGTTCACCACAAAAACGGCGACATCCGGCGCGTGAATGTAAATATCGCAGCCACCACAGTTGAAAATTACAAAAAGCTGAAAGACGCGGGAATCGGCACATACATTTTATTTCAGGAAACATACCAT
>CASTST010000034.1 GCA_949451655.1 uncultured Eubacteriales bacterium
GCCACCTCCCTTTACACAAGGGAGGCTTATAAAAATTGGTAGACCCACAGCGTATCACCTCCCCTTGCACAGGGGAGGCTTAAAAAGTGTGGGTGCGGCTGCGTCGCGCCATCTCCTATAAAGCTGCATGGTGGGGCCTCACATGGGAGAATAATATTTTATCACTCCCAAAGGTGAAAAAACTTTTGAAAGGAAAATGCATATGAACAAATTTTGCAAAGGAATAGTAATATGTCTTGCCGGGGCGTTGATTTTACCGTTGTTTCTGGGATGTTCAGCACAAAAATCCAATAACGCTGATGACGTGCCTGAGTTAAACAGTAAAGTTGTGGTAACAACAGAACATTTCCCTGTTTCCCACTCTATGATGGAGTATTTTTTTAATTCTTACTACCGGAATTTTGCAAACGACTATGCTGCAAGGCTGAGTCAGATGAACCTGGATACAGGCAAATCCTTGAAAGATCAAAAATATTCAGACGAATACAGCTGGTTTGATTATCTGCTTGCCCAGTCTTTGCGTCAGGTACAGCAGTTGCTGTATTTAAACGAGGCTGCATTGGAATCTGATTTGGAACTTACGGAAGATGACAAACAAAAAATAGATGATACACTGGCGCGATATGATGCGACTGCATCTGAAAACGGAACTTCTACTGCATTTTATCTGAAAAATCTGTTCGGTGATTCTGTCAATGAGACCACTGTACGAAAATGTCTCGAACTGCAAATGCTGGCTGCCGGATATAATGCAAAGCTGGAAGAGGAACAATCCTTTACGGATGCGCAACTGCAAACATACTTTGAAGAAAACAGCAAGAAATATACCATGATCGGACTGCTTCGTGCCGTCGTTCCAAGCAAGGATGCGCAATCTTTTGCAGATGCAGAAGATGAATACGCATTTGTCCGTCTGCTGGAAAACTTGTGGCTGGAGCAGGAGCCGGATCTTACAGAGGAAAAACTCGCGGAAAAATTGGAAAAAGCATATGTGCGCCGTGCCGGGTTTGTGGAGAAGGCAGATTTTTCACAGTGGGCGTTCGATCCTGCTCGCAAGCCGTATGAAACCTATATAACCGGGGATAAAGCGGAGAATGAAGAAACGACTGTATATATGCTTCTTCCGGCAGCGGATGATTCCATCGGTCAGGTGGTATACCGTGACAGTACGCCGCTGAAAAACCTGAAGTATATTTTATTTCAGCCGGAAAAGAATGAAGCAGCAGAAGATTGCACACAGCGGGTGAAAAAGAATTTTGACAAATGGCAAAAAGAGGGCAGGCTGGATTCGGAGGACGCTTTTGATGCACTTGTGCAGGAATATGACGGCGATACATCGCGTGCATTGGAGCGGGGGCAGTTGACCGGCAAACTGGAGGAATGGATTTTTGACGCGACCCGAAAGGAAGGGGATGCTTCTGTTATAACTACAGATGAAGGAACGTATGTTTTGTATATGCTTGCAGACGGAGAAGTGCAGTGGAAATCCCATGTGCGGGAGGATATGCTGCAGGAAGCATTGGATGCGGCGCTGGAAAAGCTGGCGGAGCAGTATGAGGCAAAATACAGTGAAAGCGCACTATATGATATCGCGCAAGTAAATATAAAATAAAAAATCATGTTTTTGACGGAAAGGTATTGCAAACCGTGCACAGGCAATATATAATAGTCTAACTTGGTGATTTAGAAAATGAAGAAAGGCATGAACATATGAAAATCATACCCACACCTGCGAGTATTGTTGAAAAAGATGCAAAACTGGCATTGTCCGCCATTGCAGATCTGCGGATTGCAGACGGCAGCGACAGAAGAATTGTAAAAATTGCAACCACATTAAAACGCGAAATCGAGGAGCTTACCGGCGCACCTATTCGGTTGCTTACCAGCAGCTGCGGCTGCACCGATGGCTGTATTTCCATTTCTCACGGCGATGCCGGAGAAGGATATACTCTGTCTGTATTGGAAAATGGAATTGAAATAAAAGGACAGGGCGCACAGGGCGCATTCTACGGTGTACAGACCCTGCGTCAGATTATCCATGAGTATGGTGATACCATCCCTTGCTGTACCATTGAAGACGCACCGGATTTCACAGAGCGCGGCTTGTATCATGATGTAACCCGTGGACGTGTGCCTACATTGAAGCAGCTTTGCCATATTACAGATATGCTGGCATATTACAAAATCAATCATTTGCAGCTGTATACTGAAGATGCATATGAATTTGTAGAGTACGATGGCGTAATATCTGCAAAGGATGTGTTGACTGCTGAAGAAATCATCGCATTGGATGATTATTGCTACGAAAACTTTATCGAACTGGTTCCGTCCATTGCTACATTCGGACATTTGTATAACTTGCTTCAAAGCGAAAAATACCGCCATCTGTGCGAACTTGCAGATTATAAGCCCACTCAGGTATACTGGCTGGAGAAAATGGCGCATCATACCATTGATGTTTCCAATCCGGAAAGTATCGAACTGATTAAAAGCTTGATTGATCAGTTTATTCCCCTGTGCCGTTCTAATCGGTTCAATATCTGCTGCGATGAAACCATGGATCTGTGCCGTGGTCGCAACGCGGGTAAGGATGTAGGAGAAGAATATTTCAAATTCCTGTCGAAAATTATTGCCCATGTAAAATCCCGCGGCAAGACCGTTATGATGTGGGGCGATATTGCGCTGGAACAGCCGGATAAGCTCAGCGAAATTCCTTCCGATACGATTATGCTGAACTGGACATATGAGAAAGATCCGGATGAAAATAAAGTGAAGGCTTTTGCTGAGGCGAATCTCAAGCAGATTGTTTGCCCCGGTACCTCCAGCTGGAACCGTTTTGTAGAAGAACTGGACCGTTCTGAAGGCAATATTACAAAGCTGGTGGAATACGGTGCAAAGTATGGTGCGCTGGGCGTGCTGAACACCAACTGGGGCGATTTCGGTAATATTTGTTCCTTCAACTGCTCTCTCTACGGTGTTGTAATTGGTGCGGAAAAGGGTTGGAATGCCGATGGAAAACTGACTCCCGCATTTGAACAGGCTGCAAGCTCTTTGCTGTACGATTCGGATGATGTGAATATGATTGATATTATCCGCACTATGGGCAGATGCGAGCGCACATGCGACTGGATGGAATTTATGTACTGGTTCAGTGCAAATACGATAGAGGGCAGAACGACAGAACTGCGTCTGGATGCGGAAAAGGCGATTGAAAATATCAAAACGCTGGACGGCGTTATGGATACCATTCGTTCCGTATCGGAAACAGATGAACGCTTTGTAGATCTGCTGCTTGCATGCCGTGCAATTCAGTTGATGAATCAGGTTTGCTTGCGGATCAATAAAGTAGAAGGATATCTGGACGGGGAAAAGATTCTTGCCGGATTTGAACAGTGGCTTGAGGGATATCGTGCAGCATGGCTGCGGGATAATAAAGAATCCCAGTTGGAATTGATTGCCGATTTTGTTCGGGAAATTTCCTGCATGAATGTGTGATATTGAAAAATAATAGGAAAGGCAGGCTGAAAGCCTGCCTTTTTGTAAATTATATTCTTTAAAAGGATCTAAAAGACTCTACCCGAAAAGGTCGGTCATTCTCCATACCTAAAGGCTTCCTTTGCGTAAAGAAATTTACACCGCTAATCCTTTCGAAGGCTCCCTTTGCAGAAAGGAGCCTTAAGTTTTAGATAGAGGCCCCCTATGGATCCACTACGTGGCTCCATAGGGGGCTGTCGCCAAGCGAAGCGACAGCGACTGGGGGATTGTATAATGCTATCATTTTGTAGGAATTGTAATTAGTAGCAGGGACAATCCCTCCGTCGCGGCTACACCGCGCCACCTCCCTTTACACAAGGGAGGCTTATAAAGTGTGTGAGCGCACCGTGCCATGCCATCTCCTGAAAGGATTGGATTGAAGAATAGGCTCCCTCAGCAAAGGAAACTGTCGCGAAGCGCAAATGAAAAAGGCCCCCTTATGCAAAGGGGGGCAGTCATGCTTTTGCATGACTGGGGGATTGTATTATTGTCATTTTAGTAGCCGTTAAATCGGCGGCATTACGTAAACAATCCTTCCGTCGTAACCGCTACGCTTGTCTATGCCACTTCCTTTTTTATAGAGATCCTTTTTATACGTGTGTGTTAATACCTTTTTTACCGGAAACCTCCCTATCGCCCGTGCCAAAATAAAATGGCAGGATTCACCAAAGCATATTTGTCCAACGCAGGCATTTGTCGGGGAAAATCTGCATAAAATAAACAGGAGTATTATTATACCTGCCGGAGGTAGAAAGCATGAGAATTGAAACGAAACAATGCACTGAAGCGGGCGCGATGATGCGGTATCCTGCTTTTCTTATAGATGAAACAGACAAGACCTGTAAGCGGGATCGTGCAGATGCCGGACGGATGACTGCATTTTATGAATATATGAAGGATTGTGTGTTGGAGTATTGCCGCTCGGATACGTTCCCCACAGGGGGAAAATATTATGTGGACTATAATGTGCACCAAACGCCGGACGGTTTTGATGTGGAAATATTTTTGCGTCTGCGCCTTCGCGGGCGTTCTATTGGCAATGCCAGACTGGAACATAAATGGAAGAACGGTGTACTGGATTTGGAGAAAAATCCTCGCCCAAAAATTCGGAAACGGAAGAAGCCTGCCGCGCCGATTCATACAAAGTAGTTGGGCAGGACGTATGTGAGTTTGCTGTGAGAAGTTATTGATTTTGTTGCATTTTGCTAAAAGTTATGGTATGATATCCTTGTAATACAAAGAAAATATTGGTAAAGGGTGAAGCTCTGTGGCAAACGAAACAATAGAGAAAATCAAAGATGCTGAAGCGCAGGCGCTGGAGATCACAGCACAGGCCGGGCGTCAGGCAGCACAGTCTGTTGCTGCTGCCAGAGCAGCGGCGTCCGAAAAAATGGAAGCGGCGCAATTGCAGGCGCGCCAAATTGCTGCTGCCGCAGAAGATGAACACAAAAAGCAGTCTGATGCATGTATAGACGCGGGGCGCAGAGATGCACGGGTGCAGGCAAAGAAAATGGTTGCGGCGGCAGAAGAAAATATGAAAACTGCGGTCAATGAAATTATTCGGGAGATTTTTGAAAAATGGCAGTAGCGCAAATGAAAAAGCTGTCTGTCGTTGCGCTGCGAAAGGACGCACAGCGTCTTATTGCAGATTTGCAAAAGCTCCGGTGCGTTGAAGTGTCGTGCGATACTTCTGCCATTGCAGAAGCAGAAAGTATATCTCCTGTTCCTGCGGACGTGTCCCGGGATATGGGAAATCTTCTGACGCAGATCGCCTCCGCACGGCGGGCAATCGAATTTCTGACAGCTTATGAGACAGGAAAGCATGGACTGTTTGATCCGCCAATGGAAGCCTCAATTGATGATTTCGATAGCGGATTGGATGCGATTGTGCTGGACGAGGTAAAGGCAGCAAATATTTTAGCTGCACAAATTGCAGGTTTAGAGGGCAAAATTGTCCAGACTGAAGGGGAATATAATGCATATCTGCCTTGGATTGGGCAGAACGTTGCCCTGCCGGCAGATAAAACGGCGCATACCCGCTCCCTTTGCGGAACGCTGCCGGTGAATTTGGATATGGCAGCGGTGGAAGAAAAACTTTCCGAACTTGCCTGTACTGTACAGGCGGTATATGCGGATAAATCTGTTCGTGCTGTGCTTTTGATTGCACACCGGGAGGATTTTGATGCAGCGCGGAAAATTCTGGGTGCAGCTGGATTTGCAGCTTGTCCTGTACAGGCAGCAGCGGAAGACGGATATGCCTCCGGTGCGGCGGCAAAATGCATGCAGCGGCTGGAACATTTTCGCAGAGATTTGGAGCAGCTGAAAAAAACGGCGAAGGAAACGGCAGATGCACAGCTTGGAGATATAAAAGCGCTGTACGATATGCTCATAACCAGACAGGACAGGCTTCAGGCAAGAAGCCGCACCTGTGAAACAGGAAAAACAGTGCTAATTCACGGTTGGGTGCCAACCCGTGCCCAGGAGAATACAAAGACCTTGCTGGAAAAGTACGGCGCGGCGTACAGCTTTGAGGATCCGGGTGTGGAGGACGATGTACCGGTGCTTCTCTCTAATCGCCGACCTGCAAAAAATTTTGAGTCGGTGCTTTCCATGTATGCGCTGCCCCAGTACGGGCGTTTCGATCCAACAGCGATTATGGCAGTCTTTTATACGATTATTTTCGGACTGATGTTTGCCGATGTGGGGTATGGTGCCATCATGGTGATCGGATGCCTTGCGGGACTGCATTTTTTACATCTGAAAGAGAGCATGCGGCAGTTTCTCAAAATGTTTGCCATCTGCGGTGTGTCCTGTATTATCGGCGGAATTCTGTTCGGCGGCTATTTCGGTGATTTGCCAAACGCCATAATGGAAGGCTTCGGCGGCAAGGAAAATACACCCACGCTTGCAGTGTGGTTTGATATGGTAGACGAACCCATAATGATGCTGCTTCTCTCTCTTGGAGTAGGCGCAGTGCATATGGTGACAGCGTTTATTATTAAATTTGTCATTCTCATTCGGGACGGTCATATATTTGACGCGATTGCGGATGTTGGAAGCTGGCTGATTCTGTTTGCCGGAATCGGTGTGTATTTCCTCCAGCCGACTGTGGGACTGATTCTGGCGGGACTTGGCGTTCTGATGCTGATCTGTACCCAGGGACGGCACGAAAAAAATGTTATTATGAAGTTTTTGAAGGGGATCATGAGCCTGTACGATATTGTGGGATATGTGTCGGACTTGTTGTCCTATTCCAGAATTCTCGCCCTCAGCCTTGCGTCTGCCGTGATTGCCAGCGTAATGAATCTGCTGAGTACGATGGGCGGCTTTACCGTTGGCGGAATCATTTTGTTTGTGATTGTGTTCCTGCTGGGGCATGTGATCAACTTCCTTGTCAATATCTTGGGCACATATGTGCATACCAGCCGACTTCAGTATATTGAATTTTTCGGCAAGTTCTATGAATCCGGCGGACGGGAGTTTGCTCCGTTGGAGCCAAAAAGCAAATACGTTCAGTTTAAATAACAAACCCTATTCAAATTATGGATGATTATTGTGGCGGAAAGCGCCGCGTAATATAATAATAAGGAGAAATATCATGACATTCACGGAATTTTTAACAGCTATTTTTACAGGTCAGAATCTCGCACTGCTGGGCGCGGCTCTTGCGGCAACGTTTGCATGTATCGGCAGTGCAAAAGGCGTTGGTATTGTAGGCGAGGCGGCTTCCGGTATGCTGGCAGACGATCCGTCCAAATTCGGACAGGCTCTGCTTTTGCAGGCGCTTCCCGGTACGCAGGGTATTTACGGCTTGGTAACCGCATTCCTGATTCTTATGAAAATCGGTTTGTTCGGCGGAGATGTAGATCTGGAGTTTGCACAGGGTATGTATCTTTTGGCAGCGGCGCTTCCGATTGCAATTGTAGGATATTTCTCCGGAATTGCACAGGGCAGAGTGGCAGCCGCAGGTGTTGGACTTGTATCCCGCAGAGATGGTCAGATTGTTAAGGCGATCACTTCTGCCGCACTGGTAGAAACCTACGCAATCTTTGCCCTCCTCGTATCTATGCTTCCCATTCTGTTCTTCAATCCGTAAGGCGTTCCGTAAGAAAAATGCTTTTGTGCCAGCCGGCGCAAATGTAGGGAAAGGCATAATTATAAAATGCAGAATTTAGATAAGATTTTAGATAAAATTCTTTCCGATGCCAGGGAAGAAGCAGAAAAAGTTCTGGACGCGGCGCGGCAGGAATGTGAAGCCATTGAAAAAGAATCCGACGCCCGTGTGCAGTCTGTGATTGAAGCTGCCCAGGCGAGAGCCTCCCGTGAGGAAGCGGCGGCAGTGCAGCGTGCCCATTCCACTGCCAATATGAAAAAACGGGAAATTTTGCTTGCCGCAAAGGTAGGTATGCTTTCCAAGGCTTTTTCAGAGGCGGAAAATTACTTATATGATCTGTCCCAGGAAGATTACTGTGTGTTTTTAGCACATCTTTTGGCAGATGCCGCTGTGGAGCGGCTGCAGACCGTGCAGCATTTACAGGAGCTGTATGGCGAAGAGGAAGTCTGCGACGGAGAATTTTTGCTGGAGCTCAGTGAAAAAGACCGGGAATTGGGACCGCTTGTGATCAAAGCGGCGAAGACCTTTATGAAGCGGGTATCCCCTGCATATGGCAAAACAAATTTTACACTTGCAGAAGAAAGCGCACCCATCCGTGGCGGATTGATTCTGCGTTACGGGGACATTGCGTCCAATTGCTCTGTGGAAGCAGTTATAAACGGACTTCGGGAGCAAATGGAGGCAAAGATTGCAAGTATTCTGTTCCCGCCGGAACCAGTCAGCCAGTGAATGGCTTATAAAAACACCAAAGAAAGGAATGTGCAGTTATGATTCCTGATAATGAATATCTGTTTTCCTCCTCCTTTCTGCAGGCGGGCGAGGGGATAGGATCTGCCTCCAGCCGCACAGTGCGGATGTTGGAGGCGCCTTCTGCCGAGCAGTTGTATCAGACTGTTGCCGAAATGTTTCGGATTCCGATGCCGTCAGATGGAAAAGCAGTTTTTGATGCGGCGTTCGGTGATGCGGTGGAAAAAGTGCGTAGCGCCGTTCCCGATGCGTCCGTGTATGATCCATTATTATATAAATACGATTGCACAAATATAAAATTGGCTATTAAATGCGCTGCCCAGGATATCCGAACATTTCAGGATTTTTATACCTGCGGCGCGGTATCTGCTGCGCAGATGGAGGAAAATCTGCAAAAGGATACCGCGAACGGGCTACCGCCTGCAATGGCAGAAGCAGCAAAGACGGCACGACAGGAATATGCCAAGACGGGAGAAGCACGCGGTATAGATTTATTGCTGGATCGGGCATGCTTTGCAGATATGTCTGCTGCGGCAAATGCAGAAAATGTGCCACTGATTCAGAAAATCGTATGTATGCGGGCAGATTTTGCAAACATTCTTGCGTGCATGCGGATTCGCGCCAGCGGCGTTGCTGCTGATGCAGCACGTACTCTTATGACCCGTGCATTTGTCCCTGGAGGACAGGCAGAGCTTTCTGCATTTGTAAATGATGAATCCGGATGTGCGGATATTGGGCAGATCAACGAGCATCTGGGCGACTGTTATGTGCGTGATGCGGTTCGGCATGCTGCTGCAGCGGCAGATATTAGCGCAGTCCAAAAAATATTTGATGAAGCGGTGCTTGCGGCGTGTCAGCCATATCGGTTTAAACCGTTCGGCCCGGAGATTGCTGTGCGGTATTTGTTAATCCGGGAAGCGGAAGTGACAAACGGAAGAATCATTGCTTCCCGCTTCAGTGCAGGTGCAGATGCTGATTCAATCAGAGAAAGGCTGCGTGAAGTGGATGTATAAAATCGGAGTTGTAGGACCGAGAAGTCAGGTATTGTCTTTTATGGCGGCAGGGTTTACGGTTTATGATGCATCGGATGCCCGCGAAGCTTTGGCGGCGCTGAAAAAAGGGAAAAGCGACGATTGCGCAATTCTTTATATTACTGCTGCCCTTGCAGGGGAGATAGAAGAAGAAATTGCGCGTATGTCCGGCAGTACGCTGCCTGCTATTGTCACACTGCCGGACTTGGACAGCGGCTACGGCACGGCACAGCTGAAACGTGCGGTAGAACGTGCAGTAGGCGCGGATATTATATTTAAAGAGTAGGGACTGCGCATGTGTAAACAATTTTGGCACATGCAGAAATAGACGTAAGTGCATAGAAAGGCATGGTCGCAGGTATGACAGAAGGGAAAATTGTAAAAATTTCAGGTCCCCTTGTGATTGCAGAGGGAATGCGGGAAGCCAATATGTTTGATGTGGTTCATGTTGGCGAGCATCAGCTGATTGGTGAAATCATTGAAATGCATGGGGACAGGGCTTCTATTCAGGTATATGAAGAAACAGCGGGACTTGGCAGAGGGGAGCGGGTTGTATCTACCGGCGCGCCTTTGTCCGTAGAGCTTGGTCCGGGAATCGTCACCAATATTTATGACGGTATCCAACGTCCTTTGGAGAAAATGTGCGAACAGTATGGCTCCAATATCACCCGCGGCGTATCTGTGCCTTCCTTGGATCGGGAGAAAAAGTGGAAATTCCATGCCTCGGTGAAAGCAGGCACACAGGTAGCTGAGGGGGATATTCTCGGATATGTGGATGAAACAGAGGTAATCCGTCATAAAATTATGGTGCCTGTTGGCATTCACGGAACGGTGCGGGAACTGTTTTCCGGAGAGTATACTGTAACGGATCAGATCGGTGTATTGGATACGGAAAAGGGCGAGCACATTTTTACGCTTATGCAGAAATGGCCTGTGCGCCGCGCCCGTCCGTATCAGGAAAAACTGCCGCCCAGAGAACCCATGGTAACAGGTCAGCGAATCATTGACACACTGTTTCCTATCGCCAAAGGTGGAACCGCATGCGTTCCGGGTCCTTTCGGAAGCGGAAAAACAGTAGTGCAGCATCAGCTTGCCAAATGGAGTAATGTGGATTTGGTAGTTTATATCGGATGCGGCGAACGCGGCAACGAAATGACAGATGTTTTGGGTGAGTTTCCGGAAATCATCGACCCGAGAAGCGGCGAATCTCTCATGAAGCGGACGGTTCTCATCGCGAACACCTCCGACATGCCGGTGGCGGCGCGGGAAGCGTCTATTTACACAGGCATCACCATTGCAGAATACTACCGGGATATGGGCTATTCTGTAGCGGTCATTGCGGATTCCACCTCCCGTTGGGCGGAAGCGCTCCGCGAGATGTCCGGACGGTTGGAGGAAATGCCCGGCGATGAAGGATATCCGGCATATCTTACTTCCCGGCTTGCACAGTTCTATGAACGGGCAGGGGATGTAGTCTGCACCGGAAGCGACGGACGCAGAGGCTCTCTTTCTGCAATCGGTGCCGTATCTCCTCAGGGAGGAGATATATCTGAACCGGTTTCTCAGGCAACGCTGCGTATTGTAAAAGTTTTCTGGGGACTGGACGCAAGCCTTGCATATCGCCGTCATTTCCCAGCAATTAACTGGCTGAATTCTTATTCTTTGTATAAAGACCGTTTGGAAAGTTGGTTTTCAGAAAATATTCATCATAACTGGACGGAACAGGCAGGTGAAATTGCCCGGCTTTTGCAGGCGGAAGCAGAGCTGGATGAGATTGTAAAGCTGGTCGGTATGGACGCTTTGTCCCCTGCGGACCGACTTACATTGGAGACGGCGCAAAGCATTCGTGAGGACTATTTGCAGCAAAACGCCTTTTCTGAAACGGACGCGTATACACCTATGCAGCAGCAGTATGCGCTGGCGTCTTTGATACTTTATTTTAAAGAAAAAGCCGCCGCGGCAATTGAACGCGGCGCGGATATACAAAAAATTTCCGAACTGCCTGTGCGGGAACGGATCGGGCGTGCCAAAGCGGCTGCGTCGGATCAGTATGAGCAGCAGTATGCGCAGATCCGTTTGGAAATCGACCGGCAGATAGATGCGCTGGTACAAAGTGCACAAGGGGGCGACGAAGAATGATTCGAGAATATAAAACCATTGAAGAAGTTGCCGGTCCGCTGATGCTGGTGAAAAAAGTAGACGGCGTAAAATATGATGAGCTGGGTGAAATCGAACTGCCCAGCGGGGAGGTGCGCCGCTGCAGGGTTCTGGAAATAGACGGCTCCAATGTTTTGGTGCAGCTTTTTGAAAATGCCGCAGGCATCAACCTTGCAAATTCCAAAGTCCGTTTTTCCGGGCACGGCGTGCAGCTTCCTGTTTCTCGGGATATGCTGGGACGGGTGTTTTCCGGTATGGGCGAGCCGATTGACGGAGGTCCCAAAATTCTGCCCGAAGCAACGCTGGACGTAAACGGTTCCCCGATCAATCCGGCAGCAAGACGGTATCCATCGGAATTTATTCAAACGGGAATTTCTACAATTGACGGATTGAATACGTTGGTGCGCGGGCAGAAACTGCCGATCTTTTCCGGCTCCGGACTGCCACACGCCAATCTGGCGGCACAGATTGCCCGTCAGGCAAAAGTGCGTACAGGCGGCGTCACGGACGATACCAAATTTGCTGTGGTTTTTGCAGCGGTAGGTATTACATTTGAGGAAGCGGATTTCTTCATTTCCGATTTTAAGAAAACGGGCGCGTTGGATCGTACCGTTATGTTTATGAACCTTGCGTCTGACCCGGCAATTGAGCGGATTACTGCGCCCCGTATGGCGCTGACTGCGGCAGAATATCTTGCATATACCTGCGATATGCACGTTCTTGTTATTATTACCGATATAACCAACTATGCAGAGGCGCTGCGCGAAGTGTCTGCCGCCCGTAAGGAAGTGCCGGGACGACGCGGGTATCCGGGATATTTGTATACAGACCTTGCAACAATGTATGAGCGTGCAGGACGGAAAATGGGCAGTGAAGGTTCTATAACAATGATCCCGATTCTGACCATGCCTGAGGATGATAAAACCCATCCGATCCCGGACCTTACCGGATATATTACAGAAGGACAGATTATTTTGTCCAGAGATATATACCGGAAGGGATATTTGCCGCCGGTGGATGTGCTTCCGTCACTGTCCCGTTTGAAGGATAAGGGAATCGGGCAGGGAAAGACCCGTGAGGATCATGCAGATACTATGAACCAGTTGTTTTTCAGCTATGCACGGGGCAAGGATGCAAAAGAACTGATGGTAGTACTGGGCGAAGCGGCGCTGACGCCGGTGGAACGTCTGTATGCGAAATTCTCCGATGCGTTTGAGGAACAGTATATCAATCAGGGATTTTATGAGAACCGCACGATTGAAGAAACACTGGATCTGGGTTGGTCGCTGCTGCGCATTTTGCCGAGAAGTGAAATGAAGCGGATCAAACCTCAGCTTTTGGATAAATACTGGCCGGTAGAGGAATAAACGGCAGCAGCAAGTCTGAAGGATGAGAGGCTTCAAAATGTGAGGTTTATTGCTTCAGACACAAATCCAGAGAAAGAGATGGTCATAACTATGGCGGAGATTAAAGTCAATCCCACCAGAATGGAACTGAAGAAGCTGAAGGGCAGACTTGCCACGGCACGCCGCGGACACAAGCTTTTAAAGGATAAACGGGATGAGCTGATGCGGCAGTTTCTGGATGTAGTGCGGGAAGCAAAGACACTGCGGGAAGAACTGTGCGTGCAGCTTGGAAGTGTGTATACCAGCTTTGAATCTGCGGCGGCGCTGATGGATCCGCGGATGATGACGGAAGCGCTGATGCTGCCGGGTGTACAGGGAGAACTGACGGTAAAGCAGAAGAATATAATGAGCGTGAACGTGCCTGTGTTTCAGTATGAGGCTGCACGTGCTTCTGATACCGGCGGTGCAGGCTATGGATATGCATTCACATCAGGAGAATTGGATGCGGCAGTAGAACAGATTTGCGCTGCATCTGCGCAACTGGTACGTTTGGCACAGCTTGAAAAAACGGCGACGCTTCTGTGTGATGAAATTGAAAAAACGCGCCGTAGGGTAAATGCACTTGAGTATATAATGATTCCCCAATATGAAGCGGGCGTGAAGACAATTTCCATGAAGTTGGACGAGAACGAAAGAGGCGCCCAGACCAGACTGATGAAGGTGAAGGATATGATGATCCGTGCCCAGCTTGCGCAAAAGCGTGGGGCGCGTGATGAAGACGAGGAAGAATAAACGATAACTGCGGGTGCGAAAGCCTCCTTTGTATTGTTTAAGTTAAATTTTCGATTTGCAGATAGTGCAAAATGATAGCAAAACAATCCCCCAGTCAACATCGCTACGCTTGGTTGACAGCCCCCTTTACACAAGGGGGCCTTTTATGTACGGTATATGTTAATGCTGACATGCTCCAGGAGTTCTCTGTGTGACCTCCAGCACGAGGGGCCTTTGTTTTTTATTATAATGAAAGACCGGATAAAGAGATAATTTCTGAGGCGATTTCATCAACGCTTTTGGAATCGGTAACAATTTTAATTTCTGATATATCTGAGTCAAATGCATGCAGACACGCATCAATATGCTGCGCTCCCCAACTGTCTGATGATTCGCCGCGCTGTTTTAGTCTGTTTAGAATCGTTTGTTTTGAGGCGCAAAGGATATAATGCTTTAAGGGAATTTCATCCTGTACAAGCTTTTGTACGATTTCCTCATAATACTGCTTTATGTAAAGCGTCATGGGTACGATAAGAATGCCGGAGTAATGTTCGTGAATGTATTTTAGTATTTTGTAACTGCCTTCGCGCCATATATTTATATGCTGAAAATTCCCTTTTCTTTTCATCGCATCGGGGAAATTATCCCATAGAAAATATCCAAACTGTTCCGGGTCATATATAAAAGATCCGGAAATTTTTTTCTGTAATGCGTAAGCAACGCTGGATTTTCCGGATCCAAATGCACCGTTAATCCAAATAATCATTTCTATACTCCCTTGCGGAAAAAATTTTATGGTCTCAACTGTACCAGTGGATTATGCATATATTCCGGCTGCAATAGCTTTCGCCGTTCTTCCCAGTCCGGAAGAAATTGTTCTATTACGTCATAAAACCGGCTGGAATGATTAGGCTGTACTAAATGTGCTAACTCGTGCACTACCACATAATCAATAGCGGAATCCGGATATAAAAGCAGATACAGGGAATAGCAGATACTGCCTTTGGTGCTGCAGGAACCAAGGCGCTTTTTCGCACGGGTGATGGTGATTTTTTCATAAGCTAGCCCCATTATTGCGGCAAAATGTGCTGTTTTTCTTGTGAGACGCACTTTTGCAAGTTGCCGAAGCTGTTCGATTTGGTCTTTATCCAAACGGTCATACCAAGCTTGCCGATTTGCCGCCTTTTGCTGGCTTTTCTCAATCCAGTCCATATGTTTTTGAAGTACGGTTTCGATTTCTCCCAGTGGCGTGCGCTGGGGTGCGCGTACAATGATCTCGCCTGTGTCGCTGATACGGATGCCGATGGATTTGCGTTTTGCACGGATCAGTGTGTATTGTATATTGTCCCTCTCATACTTTGTATGGCTATTTTCTTTTATGAAGTTTTCTGCCTGTTTCATTGCATGATCTCCGTTTACTTCCATACTTTATTTGCATCCCTTAGCCGGGCTATCCTTATAATAGCACACTTTATAATCATATACAACAAAATGAATTTATTTTGCATATATAACACGGTAAATTTAGGGATATGGGGTCATTGACTTATAAAATGGGAAAGATTATAATAATAGGGAATTTGCATATATAACAGGGCGGATTATGAAGAAATTACTGAAATACTTAAAAGGATATGAAAAAGAAACGGTGCTTGGACCAGTATTCAAATTGGTGGAAGCTGTGTTTGAACTGGCAGTGCCCATTGTGGTTGCAGGGATTATCGATGGCGGAATCCGTCAGGGAGACTGGAACGCAGTGCTCCTGCGCTGTCTTTTGCTGGTAGGTCTGGCTGTGGCTGGACTTATATTTTCCGTAACAGCTCAGTATTTTTCTGCTGTGGCGGCTGTCGGCTTTGCGACGAAACTGCGTCATGCGCTTTTTGCACGGGTGCAGCAGTTTTCCTATTCACAATTGGACACCCTGGGAACCTCTGCGCTGATCACCCGTATGACCAGCGATATCAATACAGTGCAGAACGGGGTCAATATGATGCTGCGCCTGTTCCTGCGTTCTCCGTTTATCGTATTCGGCGCGGCTGTCATGGCGTTTGTGGTAGATCCCCATTCTGCTGTGACGTTTGTAATCGTGATTCCGGCGTTATCTATTGTTGTGTTTGCTATTATTCTGGTGAGCATTCCCTTGTATGATAAAGTACAGCGCAAATTGGAAGGCGTGCTTGGTGCAACAAGAGAAAATCTCAGCGGCGCTCGTGTTATCCGCGCTTTTTGTGCAGAAGATCGGGAAGAAAAAGCTTTTGTTGAAAAGAACAAAGCGCTTTTGTTTATGCAGAAAGCGGTAGGCAGAATATCTGCCCTTATGAATCCCCTGACCTATGTGGTTATCAATTTGGGAATTATTGCCCTTCTTTGGGTCGGCGCAGGGCAGGTCGATGCGGGTATTATTACCACCGGTGCGGTGATCGCTTTGTATAACTATATGTCCCAGATTCTTGTGGAGCTTGTGAAAATGGCTAACATGATTGTGATGATTACCAAGTCTTTTGCAAGTGCTGCACGAATAGAAGAAACCCTTGCAGTGGAGCCGGATATGCCGACAATCTCTGACGAAGTTTGTGCTGCGCCGGATGAAACCGGTGTGCAGTTTACGGATGTATCTCTCCGGTACGCAGGAGCAGGAGAGGACAGCCTGTCGGACATTTCCTTTACTGCGCAGGCTGGAGCAATGATTGGCGTGATCGGCGGAACCGGCAGCGGAAAATCAAGTCTTATGAACCTGATCCCCGGTTTTTATCTGCCTACAAAAGGGCAGGTGCTGGTGGATGGCATTGGTACGGATCAGTGGGATCCGTCGCAGCTGCGACAGCGTATTGGTGTTGTGCCGCAAAAAGCGGTTTTGTTTTCCGGTACCATTCGGGATAATATGCTGTGGGGAAATCCCGATGCGGATGACGCAGCAATATGGAAAGCATTGGAGACTGCACAAGCAGCCCAGGTAGTGCGGGATAAAGGCGGGTTGGACGCTGTCGTGGAGCAGGGAGGACGCAATTTCTCCGGCGGACAGCGGCAGCGGCTGACAATTGCCCGTGCGCTGGTGCGCGCTCCACGAATTTTAATTCTGGACGACAGTGCTTCCGCATTGGATCATGCTACGGAAGCGGCGCTGCGGGGTGCGATCCGTACATTGTCGCCGAAACCGCTGGTGTTTGTGGTTTCCCAGCGCGCATCCTCCGTTATGCATGCGGATCAGATTCTTGTTTTGGAGGATGGCGCCATTGCAGGTAAAGGAACCCATCAGGAACTGCTTGCGGACTGCCAGATTTATCGGGAAATTTATCAGTCGCAGTTTGGAAGCGGGGAGGTGACGGCATGAAAACCACAAAGAATAAAGGAACGCTTTCCCGGGTGATGCAATATATCGGCAACTATAAATGGCTGTTTTTGTGTACGATACTTCTTGCTGCTGTCAGCGTGGCGCTGACGCTGTATTTGCCTGTGCTGTTCGGGGATGCAATCGATGCTGTCGCCGGAGCCGGCGCAGTAGATTTTGACGCTTTGTTTTCTGTCCTGCTTTATGCGGGCGGTATTGTTGCACTCACTGCACTGGTGCAGTGGCTGATGAATATTGTAAACAACCGGATTACCTACAGTGTAGCCCAGGACATTCGAAATTCTGCAATTGCAAAAATACAAAGGCTCCCTTTTTCCTACTTGGACGCGCATCCGGAGGGGGACACGGTAAGCCGGGTCATTACAGATGTAGATCAGTTCTGCGATGGTCTGCTCATGGGATTCACGCAGCTTTTCACCGGGGTAATCACTATTTTGGGAACAGTTTGTTTTATGATCAGTATTCACTGGCAGGTAGCGGCCGCTGTAATTTTGCTTACGCCGCTGTCCCTGTTTGTCGCACGATTTATTGCAACAAGAACCTACAGCATGTTCCGGATTCAGTCGGAGGTGCGCGGGGAGCAGACGGGTTTCGTAGGCGAGATGATTGAGCATCAGAAGATCGTGAAAGCGTATAACCGGGAAGGAGAAAACCAAAAACGGTTTGATGAAATCAATGGGCGGCTGCAGGTGTGTTCCGTCCGGGCGCTGTTTTTCTCCGCTTTGGTGAATCCTACAACCAGGTTGATCAGCAATATTGTGTATGCTGTGGTGGTTTTCTTGGGAGCGCTGTCTGCGATTTCCGGCGGAATGAGTATCGGTGCACTGTCGTGCCTGCTTTCCTATGCTGTGCAGTATGCGAAGCCATTTAACGAAATTTCCGGCGTGGTAACGGAACTGCAGAACGCCCTTGCTTGTGCGGGCAGAGTGTTTGAACTATTGGACGAGACGGAGCAGCCGG
>CASTST010000035.1 GCA_949451655.1 uncultured Eubacteriales bacterium
TTTGCACAAGGGGGGCTTTAGCGAGGTGAGCGCTTGACAACAATCCACCTTCCTTTGCTGGGAAGCCTTAACCGCCGAGCCGGATCATTTCGTCAATACAGCGCCGGGCTTTTTGCATAATGTCCGGATCCAGTGTGATTTCTTCTCCCTTGCCGCTCAGGCAGTCTAACACATCCGGCAGTGTGGTCAGCCGCATATCCGGGCATATCAAATTCTTGGACATGGGATGGAATATCTTCTCCGGGCATTGCAGCCGCAGGTGGGCTGCAATGGTGTTTTCCGTACCGATAATAAATTCCTGTGCCGGCGACTGCTTTGCATATTTCATGATATCTGTGGTGGAGCCTACATAATCTGCAAGCGCACAAATGTCAGGCGAGCATTCCGGATGCACCAACAGCGGTGCGCCGGGATGGGCTTCTTTGGCTGCCCGTGCTTCTTCTATTGTGACAGCGCTGTGGATGGGGCATCCCCCATCCATGAAGGTAAATTCTTTATCGGGAACGCGGGCGGCAACATATGCGCCGAGGTTGCAGTCCGGGATGAATAAAATTTCTCTGTCGGGAAGAGCAGATACAATTTTTACTGCGGAAGAGGAGGTGACGCACACGTCACATACTGCTTTCAGTGCCGCGGTGGTGTTGATATATGCCACTACGGTGCAGTTTGGATGGGCTTCTTTATATGCGGTGATTTCTTCCGGAGAAAACTGTTCCGCCATGGGACAGCCTGCGTCTCTGTGAGACAGAAGCACCTGCTTGTCCGGGCAAAGCAGCTTAACACCTTCCGCCATAAACCGCACGCCGCACATAACCACTGTTTTGCTTGTCACCTTGGTAGCTGCCACAGCCAGCGCATAGGAATCTCCTACAAAATCCGCCACTTCGGTGATATCTGCCGACTGGTAGCAGTGGGCAAGGATGGTAACGTCCCGCTCTTTTTTCAGCCGCAGAATTTC
Source organism: uncultured Eubacteriales bacterium (assembly GCA_949451655.1). Taxonomy (GTDB): domain Bacteria; phylum Bacillota; class Clostridia; order Oscillospirales; family CAG-272; genus Avispirillum. The sequence goes on from CASTST010000035.1 coordinate 959, forward strand.
ATCCTGGATTGTTCTGATCATGGTATATATCTCCGCTGTTTCGTTTTAGTTGTGGCAGCAGTGCTCGCAGCCGCTTTCCTTAAATAAGTCCGCATCGTAAGCGATGCCGTTTTTGTCATAATAATCTTTGATTGCCGCTTTGATGGCTTCTTCTGCCAGCACAGAGCAGTGAATTTTCACTGCGGGCAGTCCGTCCAGAGCTTCCACTACCGCTTGATTGGTCAGGGCAAGCGCCTCGTCCACAGGCTTTCCCTTAATCAGCTCCGTAGCCATGGAGCTGGTTGCGATTGCGGAAGCGCAGCCGAAGGTGTTGAATTTTACATCTTCAATAACGCCGTCGTTGATTTTCAAATAAATTTTCATGATGTCGCCGCATTTTGCGTTTCCAACTTCTCCAACGCCGTCTGCGTCATCCATTTTTCCTACGTTGCGGGGGTTCTGAAAATGATCCATTACCTTTTCGCTGTATCCCATTGCCATATTGTATATTCCTCTTTTCTGATTTTCTAACTTGATTTTACTGATTTTGCATCATCCGTTCCCAAACTGGAGACATTTCCCGCAGCCGTTCTACTACGCCGGGAACCTTTTCAATGATATAGTCCGCTTCTTCTTTCGTTGTATATTCGGACAGAGTGATCCGCAGAGAACCGTGGGCGATTTCATGAGGCAGTCCGATCGCCAGCAACACGTGGCTGGGATCCAGAGATCCGGAGGTGCATGCAGATCCGGAGGATGCGGAAATGCCGAACATATCCAGCATCATGAGCAGGCTTTCCCCTTCAATGCCTTCAAAGCACATGTTTACATTGTTGGGCAGCCGCTGTACAGGATCCCCGTTCAGGAATGCATGAGGGATTTTGGACAGCTCCCGGATGATTTTATCCCGCAGAACAGAAACCCGTGCCGTGTATGTGTCCAGATTGGCGTTTGCGTCTTCCAATGCGGCAGCCATTCCCATGATGGCAGGCAGATTTTCTGTTCCTGCCCGTTTGCCCCGCTCCTGTGCGCCGCCGCAGATCAGTGGCTCCAGATAGATGCCCCGCTTGCAGTATAAAAAGCCTGTTCCCTTGGGTCCGTGGAATTTATGGGCGGAAGCGGACAGCATATCAATGCACATGTCCTCTATATCAATTTTCACATGTCCTGCTGCCTGCACTGCATCGGTGTGGAAAATCACTTTCCGCTCCCGGCAGATCTGACCGATTTCCTTGATAGGTTCAATGGTGCCGATTTCATTGTTGGCAAACATAATACTTACCAGCGCAGTATCTTCCCGGATCGCTTCTGCTACCTGTTCGGGTGTGACCATTCCTTCCCGGGAAACGTCCAAAAGCGTGATTTCAAAGCCTTCCTTTGCAAGCTTGTCCAGCGTGTGCAGTACTGCGTGGTGCTCGATTTTTGTGGATATCAGATGGCGCTTGCCTTTTTTTGCACCCAGATGGGCAGCGGCAATCAGCGCCTGGTTATCCGCTTCACTTCCGCCGGAGGTGAAATAAATTCCCCGTGCGTCACAGTGCAGACATGCCGCGATGCGCGTTCTGGCATTTTCCAGCGCGTCAGCCGCAGCTTGTCCCTGGGTGTGCAGACTGGAAGCATTTTCATATGCTCCGTCATAATATTTGATCATTTCTGCCAGTGCGTGCTGCGAAATTGCAGTGGTTGCAGCATTATCGGCATAAACCTTCATAATTACAGTTCCTTCTTTCCCTTTGTGTCGACCTTTGTTGCTTCAATAAAACAGTATACCACCTCTTATTATATACTGTCAATTACATATCATGAAAATTTTACGATTTCCATAAACCTATTATACAACTATGTTTTTAGAAATGCAACCGCAGATTGCCCAAATTTTTTTGCGCATCGGCAGGAGAAAATAGAAAAAATCTATGGAAATGCAGGTACGTGGTGTGGTACAATACAGCAAGAAACATAAAAGGATGGAATGTCATGGATAAAAAGGATGAAATCATAGCCCGGCAGACGGAAATCATTCGCTCTATGACGGAGCAGAATCTGCGCCGGGTGAGTGCGGATTTATGGGGCGGCACGCCTTCCGGACAGCAAACGGGAAAGGATGCACCTGCGAAGCCGGCGCACCAGACTCCGCCGGCAGAGAAGAACGAAAAGACAGAGGCAGACGCACCGGAGCGGGAAGATATAGAAGCGCTGCAAAAGGAGCTGGACGGATATATCGGACTGGAAAATGTCAAGAAAGAAGTGCGCAATCTGATCAATATTGCCCAGATCTATCAGAAGCGCCGGGAGAATGGACTTCCTACGGCGGACATGTCGTTGCATATGGTATTTTCCGGCAATCCCGGGACGGGCAAAACCATGATTGCCCGCCTGATGGCGCGGGTGTATCATTCTCTCGGGATTTTATCGAAAGGGCAGCTTGTGGAGGTAGACCGCAGCGGACTTGTCGCCGGATATGTGGGACAGACTGCTATTAAAACCTCCAAGGTGCTGGAAAAAGCGGCAGGGGGTGTGTTGTTTGTGGACGAGGCGTATACCCTGATTTCCGGATCGGAAAACGATTTCGGTCAAGAAGCGGTGGACACCATTCTGAAAGCAATGGAGGACAACCGGGACGATTTGATTGTGATTGTGGCAGGATATACGGATTTGATGCATGACTTTATTGAATCCAATCCGGGGCTGCGTTCCCGCTTTAACCGGTATTTGGAATTCACGGATTATTCTCCGGAGGAAATGCTGGAAATCTTCCGGGGCAATTGCAAAAAAAGCAGCTACGAACCGGATGAGGCGGCACAAGGTAAGCTGCTGGAATACTTTCAGGATATGACGGCGGCGCAGCGGCGTACCTTTGGAAACGCCCGGGGCGTGCGCAATGTGTTTGAACGGATTCTTTCCTGTCAGGCGAACCGGCTTGCCGATATGGATTCTGTCACCAAAGAGGATCTGATGCAGATTTTAGAGCAGGATGTGGCGGCTGCGGTGGAACATGCATGAAAAATCCAGCAAAAAAATCCAATCTTTTTTACAATTATTCATAAATTCCTTATTTACAAAGCGGCTGAAAGGATGTATAATAATCTTTGAGCGACTGCGCTCAACTTATATGGTTTCACTATTAACTAAATATACAGGAGGAACCCCTACATGGCAAGAAGAAAAGTATCCATGGACGGTAACACCGCCGCGGCGCATGTATCCTATGCGTTCACGGAAGTTGCCGCAATCTATCCCATCACTCCGTCCTCTCCGATGGCGGAAATCACAGACACCTGGTCTGCAACGGACAAGAACATTTTCGGCGAAAGCGCACGCAACATTTTCGGCGACCGTGTCCGCGTTATGGAAATGCAGTCTGAGGCAGGTGCTGCAGGCGCTGTACACGGCTCCCTGGCAGCAGGTGCGCTGACGACTACATATACAGCATCTCAGGGCCTTCTGTTGATGATCCCTAACATGTACAAAATCGCAGGTGAACTGCTTCCCAGCGTTATTCATGTATCTGCACGCTGCGTTGCTTCTCACGCGCTGAACATTTTCGGCGACCATTCCGATATTTATGCATGCCGTCAGACCGGTTATGCAATGCTCGCTGAAACCAATCCCCAGGAAGTTATGGACCTCGGTGCCGTTGCACATCTGGCAACCATTGAAGGTCGCGTTCCTTTCCTGAATTTCTTTGACGGTTTCCGTACCTCTCATGAGATCCAGAAGATCGAAGCATGGGATTACGAAGATCTGAAGGAAATGGTAGATATGGACGCAATCAACGCGTTCCGCAGCCGTGCGCTCAATCCGGAACATCCTGTGCTCCGCGGTTCCGCTGAAAACGGCGACATCTTCTTCCAGCATCGTGAAGCATGCAACCGTTACTATGACGAGCTGCCTGCTATCGTGGATAAATATTTTGATAAGGTAAACAAGAAGCTGGGTACTGACTACCAGGCATTCAACTACTACGGCGCACCGGACGCTGAGCGTGTAATCATCGCTATGGGCTCCATCTGCGACGTGGCAGAAGAAGTAATCGACTACCTTACTGCTGCGGGCGAAAAGGTTGGTCTTGTAAAGGTTCGTTTGTACAGACCTTTCGTAGCGGACAAGCTCCTTGCTGCAATTCCTGAAACAGCAAAGAAGATTGCCGTTCTGGACAGAACAAAGGAACCCGGCGCGCTGGGCGAGCCTCTGTATTTGGACGTTATGACCGCACTTGCTTCCAAGGGTGTAACAGATAAGACGGTTGTAGGCGGACGTTACGGTCTTGGTTCCAAGGATACCACTCCCGCTTCTATCTTTGCCGTATATGAAAACCTTGCATGCGATGCACCCAAGGCAAACTTTACAATCGGTATCGTAGATGATGTAACCGGTTTGTCTCTGGACGAAAAGCCGACTCCCGACACCTCTGCAAAGGGAACGATTTCCTGCAAGTTCTGGGGTCTGGGCGGCGACGGTACCGTTGGTGCAAACAAGAACTCCATCAAGATCATCGGCGACCACACCGACAAGTACATCCAGGCATACTTCCAGTATGACTCCAAGAAAACCGGCGGCGTAACCATTTCCCACCTGCGGTTCGGCGATGCTCCCATCAAGAGCCCTTACTACATCACTCAGGCAAACTTTGTTGCCTGCCACAATCCGTCCTACATTCTGAAGGGCTTCAAGATTGTAAACGATGTAAAGCCCGGCGGAACCTTCCTGCTGGACTGCCTGTGGTCTGCTGACGAGCTGGACGCACACCTGCCCGCATCTGTGAAGTCCTACATCGCGAACAATGACATTCAGTTCTATATCATCAACGCAACCTCCATTGCAAAGAACGATATCGGCAATGCAAAGGTTAAGAATACAATCCTGCAGGCTGCATTCTTTGCACTCGCAAAGATCATGCCCCTGGATGAAGCTGTAGGATACATGAAGTACATGGCAACCAAGTCCTATTCCAAGTTTGGTCAGGACGTTGTTGACCAGAACCACAAGGCAATCGACATGGGTGCAGGTGCACTTGTAAAGGTTGACGTTCCCGCATCCTGGAAGGACGCTGGTGAAACTCCTGCTGAAGCTCCTGCTCAGGGCGACCGTCCGGAACTTGTGAAATTCGTTAACGAAGTAGTAAGACCTGTAGGCAAAATGGACGGTGATTCCCTGCCTGTATCTGCGTTCGCAGAAAGAGCAGACGGTACCTTCCCCCAGGGTTCTACCGCTTACGAGAAACGCGGCGTTGCCGTTATGGTTCCTGTTTGGCATGAAGAAAACTGTATTCAGTGTAATCAGTGCAGCTTTGTATGTCCTCATGCTACCATCCGCCCCTTCGCACTGAACGCTGAGGAAGCTGCTAAGGCTCCCGCACAGACAAGATACACTGCAAAGATGATCGGCAAGGGCTGCGAAGACCTGAAGTTCACCATTGCAATCAGTCCGCTGGATTGTATGGGTTGTACCCTTTGCGTAAAGACCTGTCCCACCAAGCCGGAAAAGAGAGCGCTGGAAATGGTGCTGCAGGATACCCAGCTGGATCAGCAGGAAGTATTCGACTATGCAGTAAAGAACGTATCCAAAAAGGATCTGCCTTTTGCAGAAAGCACCATCAAGGGCAGCCAGTTCAAACAGCCGCTGCTTGAGTTCTCCGGCGCATGCGCAGGTTGTGCAGAGCCTACTTACGCACGTTTGATTACCCAGTTGTTCGGTGAAAGAATGATCGTTTCCAACGCGACCGGATGTTCTTCTATCTGGGGTGGAAGCGCACCTGCAACACCTTACACAGTAAACCATGAAAGCGGCAGAGGTCCCGCATGGGCAAACTCTCTGTTCGAGGATAACGCAGAGCACGGTCTCGGTATTCATCTCGGTCAGAAAGCAATCCGCGAGCGCCTGATCGGTTACGTGAAGGAACTTGCTGAAATTGCAACGGATGCAGATAAGAAAGCAATTATTGACGCTTATCTGAACACACTGGATGACGGTGAAGCAAACGCAAAAGCAACAGAGGATCTGATTGCAATGCTAGAGGCATGCAAGTGCGATGCTTGCGCAGACCTGCGTGCTAAGATTCTTGAAAATAAAGATTATCTGTCCAAGAAGTCCGTATGGATCTTCGGCGGCGACGGATGGGCATATGATATCGGATTCGGCGGTTTGGACCATGTTCTTGCTTCCGGAGAAGATGTAAACATCATGGTATTTGATACCGAGGTTTACTCCAACACCGGCGGACAGGCTTCCAAGGCTTCCAACGTAGGTCAGGTTGCACAGTTTGCGGCAGCCGGTAAGGCAATCGGCAAGAAGAACCTTGCAGAAATTGCTATGTCCTATGGCTATGTATACGTAGCACAGATTGCTATGGGTGCGGATATGAACCAGACTCTGAAAGCAATCCGCGAAGCAGAGGCATATCACGGTCCTTCCTTGATTATCGGCTATTCTCCCTGCGAGATGCACGGTATCAAGAAGGGCGGCATGCAGAACTGCCAGCTGGAAATGAAGAAGGCAGTAGAAGCAGGTTACTGGCATATGTTCCGGTACAATCCGACTCTGGAATCAAACAAGCTGACAATCGATTCCAAGGAGCCTACCGGCAACTACAAGGAATTCATTCAGAACGAGGCACGGTATGCGCGTCTTGCACAGTCCTTCCCGGAAAGAGCAGACAAACTGTTCACCCAGGCAGAGGCTGCTGCGGCAGAGAAATATCAGCGTCTTGTCAGAATGGGCAAGCTTTACGAATAAGTAAATATAAAAAGGCTGCAGAAATGCAGCCTTTTTTGTACGGAGCGGACGAGTTGCTCATACAAAAAAGTAGGAGAATACCAGTGATTCATACCTCACTAAAAGGCTCCCCTGTGTAGGAGGTCATCAGCAATTTATGCCAAACATAAAAAACCTCCCCCCAGCAAAGGGAGGTGGGCTTTGCAAAGCAAAGCTCGGAGGGATTGTCTAAGTTAATACTGCCGATTTACAGATTATCTAAAATGATAGTATTACAATCCCTCACCCGCTGCGCGGGAGCTCCCTTTGCTGGGGGGGAGCCTTTTTCGTTAGTAGGCTGCAAAGGAAAAATTTTCCGTTCATACTTCATAGCAACACCCTGCAAAGATAGCAGGACAACAGCACACAAATCACCATTACAATGGCGGCTACCGGAAATGCGTGCCGGGTTCCGCGCACCCCTTTGGCACCGGTGAAATATACGCTGATTACATAAATCAATGTATCAGATGACCCCATCATAACAGATGCTGCAAGCCCTGCGGGGCTGTCTGCTCCATGTGCTGCAATCAAATCAGCAAAAGTTGTAGTGGAGGCAGATCCGGATACGGGGCGGGTTACAATTAACGGAAGTAATTCCGATGGTATCCCAAGAAACCCGCACACGGAAGACAGAGACTTTGCCAGCCATTCTACCGCTCCGGATGCGGTAAACATAGTCAATCCCACAGTCAGCATCAGCATCGCCGGAATCAGCGATACCGTTGTGGACAGTCCGCTTCTTGCTCCCCGGACAAAGGCTTCTCCGCCTCGTTTTCCTAAGCGGAGCATTAAGATCGCTGACAAGAGGATTACCCCAGGCAGTACAAATATTGCCGCTTTTTCAATCATGCTGCTCCGCCTTTCGCATTATTCCCTTCACATTTTTTTTTCTGCTTTTTGCGGGGACTTTTCGGGAGATACCGGCACATAATTTGGATAACAACACACCTGCTACGGCACACACCAAGGAACAAATCCAAACGGGCAAAATAATTTTGTATGGAGCTGCACTGCCGGCTGTCCGCCGTAATGCAATCAGTGTTGTCGGCAAAAGATCCAGTGAAGATGCCCCGAGCACGGCGAAAGTCACCATATCATCCGTTGCCCGTTCCTTATTTGGATTGGCAGCCTGCATTTTTTCCATGGCAGACAACGCCAGAGGGGTAGCTGCGTTGCCAATCCCCAGAATATTTGCGGACAGTGCGGCGCAGATTTCTTCACTGCCCTGACCGGATTCCCATGTTTTCGGGAATACTCGACGTAAAATCGGTGACAGGATTCGGGAAAGTTTTTGTACGGCACCTGCTTCGCGCAGTACTTCCATAATTCCACTCCACAAGCACATGGCTCCGGCAAGGGAAAGCACCAGAGAAATCGCCTTTGCAGCGCCGTCTACGACAGCGTTCGACACAGCTTGCAGGTTCCCTGTCGAAATAGCGAAAATTATGGAGATCGAAACAAGGATAAAAAAACATTTTTCCATCATAAAATTAGTCCAACCTCTTGACAATCTATGTAAAAATGATATAATTTTTTCCAGAAAGATAAATATTTGGGAGGCATTATATGAGATCCTTGGGAATGGTGCGGAAGGTAGATGAGTTAGGTCGAATCGTGCTGCCTATCGAAATACGTAGAATGATGGAACTGAATCCGGGAGATGGCGCCGAGATTTTTGTAGAAAAAAATCGGGTTATTTTGCAAAAGTATTCCCCGTCATGCATTTTTTGCGGCGAGGCTGACGACATTATTACATACAAAGACAGAAAAATCTGTAAAGACTGTCTTTTGCAGCTTAAGAAACAGGCATAATAACAACATCGTATAGTTCACTTTGATATCTCCCAACAAAACAGGAGGTCATCTTTTCCTTTGCACGATGCAAAATGATGCAGCAGAAGGGAACGGATCAGCATGCAGTGCTGCCTCCATATTTGCTGAAGAATTGATCGCAAAATAAAAATTCCCCAACCATTGCCCGTCAGAACATGACGGAAATGGTGCGGGGAATTTTTATTTTGTCCCTTTCCCGTCAGAGAATCCGAAAACAAGTGGTTTCGCGATACGATGATTTGACCCCTTTTGCACTTTGATCAGGATAAAATCAGATCATACTATATATATAGCGGCATGGACGCGGATATGCCTGCTATAGGAAGATTTTATTCTGCGGCAAGATGGAAAAGGAAAGGCAAGGTAAAGGGATGATGGACAAAAAGCAAATACCGGCGGCAGCCGGGCAAGCTGTACGAGGCGCAGTGCGGCGTGTGAGTGAGAAGGTGAAGGGAAGCTCTCCTGCCTCATTGCGGCGAATTCTGACGCCGGTGGGGATTTTTATTGCCGGGCTGATGTTTGGAGGCACGGATATTATTGTAGGTGTCTATCCGCTGGGGACAGCCCTGCTGTGCGCGGTGTCCGGTTGGACGGGAGCAGCATGCGCCTATGCAGGCGCAGTGCTTGGCACTCTTGGTATACCCGCAGGGGGGCTGTGGTATGTGGTGGTTCTGACTGCGGTACTTGCTGTTCGTGTTATAGTAGGGCTTGTAGCCAATCGCGCACAGCAGGGTGGGGATCGGAATGCAGTATTGCACAGGCTCTTTTATGAAAGCGGGAAAGCCCGGATTGTAACAGCGGCGGCGGCAGCAGTGGCAATCGGATGTATTTCCATACTAAGCGGTTTGAGTTTGTACTATGATGTATTTTCAGCGATTTTTGGGATCGTTCTGTACCCACTTTTTTGCGCAGCCTTTCAGCTGGCACAGAAACGAACGGTGTCCCATGAAATGCGGATTGTCGGTATGTGCGGCGTATTTTACGCAGTGACGCTGGCGTTGGATTCCGTATCCATTCCATTTAGCATAGGAATTTTATTTTCTTATTTTGTGACATTGTATGTTACTTACGCGGGCGGTATTACATATGGCATTGTGTGGGGACTTTTCTGCGGAATGGCGCTGCAGCCCCTGTATGCCCCTATGTATCCCCTTGCAGCATTGTGTACGGGACTGCTGCTCCAAATTTCCCCCGGGGGAGCGGTGTTGATTTCCGGGATGGTAAGTATGAGTTGGGCGCTTGGCGCAGGGGGATTTACTGCGGTTACGGATGTTGCACCGGAACTGGCGTTAGTTTGTGCAGTTATGGCGCCGCTGTTGACTTTTCGGGTGCTGCCGGCGAAATTGCCTGCTTTTCTCATGCCGCCTCAGGAGTACGCAGGCGCGGACATAACGATTCGGACAAACAAACCTCAGCGAAGGTATGCCCGAATTTGCCGCTCTTTGGAGTCCTTGTCTAAACTACTATTTAGTGTGTCGGACAAGCTGCGGTGTCCTACTGCGCAGGAAGCGTATCAGATTTGCACTGCTGTGCGGGCGCGGTATTGCTGTGGTTGTCCTCATGAAACAACATGCAGCCGGGATGATATGGAGCAGGTTAGTTCCTTTTTCGATAATATGGCGCACCGGCTGTCTACTCACGGTAAGGTTAGCGCGCAGATTGTGCCGGAAGGCTTGGCGCGGCGCTGTCACCATATGGACGCAGTTTTAGATGCAGTGAATATGTCCGCACGGCGCGCTGCCAGTGTTAGTACCGCATCAGAACGTACAGAATTGTTTGCTTCGGATTATGGAGTAATTGCGGAAATGCTGCGGGAAACGGGAGAATCGGACGCAGAATGGGAACGGGATGAAAAAACAGAGACGCTGCTGCACCGTGCGTTGGAGCGGCAGGGATTTTCCTACACAGATACATCTGTATACGGTCAGCGGCAGCGGCATGTGTATATGCGCGGTGTGGATTTATCAGACGGAGCAGGCGCGGAAGATATCCGGCTTTGTGCGCAAAGTATATTGGGCGGCAGACTGTCCGTGCCAGAATTCTCATTGGACGGTGCATATGTATCTGCTGCAATGCATTCGGTGCCTATGTTTGGAATCAAAAGCGGCAGGTACAGTTCCGCAGGACTGCGGGATGAAACCAGCGGAGATAGTGTTTGCTCCTTTAAAAACAGTGAAGGGTATTTTTATACATTGGTGTCAGACGGTATGGGAAGCGGCAGGGATGCGGCGCTGACCAGCGGTATTTCTGCGGCGTTTCTGGAAAAGCTGTTAATCGCAGGATGTCCGATGAAGGGTGCGTTGGAAATGCTCAATTGCTTTATCCGTGGCAGTGAAGGAGAATGCTTTACTACGGTGGATCTTATGGAAGCAGATTTAATCACAGGAAGGGCACGGTTTATCAAAAGCGGTGCGGCGCCTTCTTTTGTGGTGCGGGGTGGACAACTATTCCGTCTTCATTCTAAAACGGTTCCGGTTGGAATAATCCGCGCGCTGGACGCTGAGGCGATTTCGTTCGATTTACAGGAGGGAGATACAGTCATTATGATGAGCGACGGGGTTACGGGAAATTATGAAGATTGCCCGTGGCTGTATGAACTTTTATGCAGCGGACTCATGCATATGGATTCGCCGGCAGCGGCTGCCAGATTGATTGGAGAGCGTGCGGCACAGACTATGGGGAAGGAGGATGATATTACAGTTTGTGTCATGCAGGTGGAGCGTGCATAGGGCAGATATAAAGCACAAATAAAAAGGCTCCCCCAGCAAAGGGAGGCCGTACGAAATGCACACACTTAAAAAGCCCCCTTGTGCAAAGGGGGGTTCCGCTAAGCGCTAAGCACACACGCTTAAAAAGCCTCCTTTGTGCAAAAGGAGGTGGCACGGCGCAGCCGTGACGGAGGAATTGTCCGCACATATTGCTGATTTGAAGATCCTTTAAAAGATAGCAGGGACAATCCCTCACCCGCTACGCGGGAGCTCCCTTTGCACAAGGGAGCCTTTTTTGTGTGTGCTTAGCGATAGTTTCCTTTGCTGGGGGAGGCTTTTTTAGTGTGTGCGCTTAGCGATGGTCCCTTTACTGGGGAGTCTTTTTCGTATATGCAGACTTACTGATCGTTGAGCAGGATCCGGTCTGTTGTAAATTCCTGTTTCTTCTTTTCCGTGTATAGCTTCAACAGTCCATCCATGGTCATATCGTCCCGTTCTTTTCCCTTCAGAGAAAGAATGATCGAACCACTGTCCATCATGATTGTACTGTTGCCGGTTACAAGGGCTTGTTTCATATTATGCGTAATCATCAGCGTGGTCAGATTATTGCGCTGCACAATCTTGTTGGTGATTTCCATGATCTTTTCCGCAGTTGCCGGATCCAGCGCTGCAGTATGCTCGTCTAAAAGCAGCAGATCCGGCGTAACCAGCGTGCACATCAGCAGTGTGACTACCTGCCGCTGCCCGCCGGACAGCAGCCCGACTTTGGTTTTCATCCGGTCTTCCAGTCCCATATTATATTCCGCAAGCGCTTCACGGAAGAAGTTTGCCTTCTTTTTTGTAAGCGCCGGTGCAAGGGGACCGCTGTGTGCGCGGGTATATGCCAGGGCAAGATTTTCTTCAATGGTCATCCCCGGCGCGGTTCCTTTCATGGGATCCTGAAAAACTCTTCCGATCCGGCGGGCACGTTTGTGCTCCGGCATGTATGTGATATCCCGTCCGCTCAGTCGGATAGATCCTCTGTCCGGCAGATATGTGCCGCAGATGGCGTTGAACAGGGTGCTTTTTCCTGCGCCGTTCGATCCTATGATTGTGACGAAATCTCCCTTCTCCAAGGTCAGATTTACGTCCTGCAGGGCTGTGTGTTCATTTACTGTTCCTTTGCCGAAGGTTTTGGACAGCCCGCGGATTTCCAGCATTGGTGTTTGTGTATTCATGCCCGGCGTGCCTCCAATCTGTTTTTCCATGCACCGATATATTCCTTTACGGCTGGGATGATTAACGTGATTGCTACAATCACTGCGCACAGCAGTTTCATCAGGTTAGCGCTGTTCTTTCCGAAAAGCTCTGCGTCTACTACAAAGGTGACAATCATTTTATATATAATAGAACCGCAGACTGCCGAAATCAGTCCGACGGTTACACCGCGTTTTCCTCTGGGAAACAGGGAAAACAGTGCTTCACCGATAATGACTGCTGCAAGACCGTAAATCAACGTGCCGCTGCTGGAGCTGGCGTCGGAATAGCCTACATAATGGGCAATCAGTGCGCCGGACAGGGCGATCAGTCCGTTGGATACGCACAGCCCGATGATTTTCGTCCGATCCACATTGATGGAGGACGCCCGAACCATGTCCGGATTGTCGCCGGTTGCGCGGATACACATACCAAGATGTGTTTTGAAAAACAGAATCATCAATGCGATAACGGCTATGCACAGGATGCCTGCAAGAACGGTGCCTGCAAGCTTTTTGTCATCCCGGGTAGCATCGTCTCCCAGAAAAGCATATGCCATTTTAAACAGCGTGTTTCCGCCGATGGACAGATTGGGACCGCCCCGAACCATGAGATTGATAGAATACAATCCGCTCATGGTGATAATCCCTGCCAGAACCGGATGCACTTTCAGCTTTGTTTGCAGCAGTCCGGTGGTGAGTCCTGCTGCCAGCCCTGCAAGCAGAGCAAACAGAAGGGAGAGCCGAGGATACCCCGCAGCGGCGACAACTACGGCTACAGCGTTACCGAAGCCAAAGGAGCCTTCCGTCGTCAGATCCGGGATATTCAGCACACGCAGGGAGATAAACACGCCGAGGGCCAACAGTCCATATAAAAATCCCTCTTGCAGAGCCGTTACATACAGCATGATTTTTTATCCTTTACTAATCGAATTATTTGTTTTCATAGAGATTGATTGTATAACCCAGTGCATCTGCGTCAGGAATATTGATATCCAATGCTTCTGCAAGGGCTGCGTTGATTGTGCAGTAGTCGATATCCACTACAATGGCAGGAATATCTGCAACAGCGGTGCCCTTCAGATACTGGGCAGCCATAGCGGCAGTTTTTTCACCGATTCCCTTATCGTCAATGGCAAGCGTTGCAAAGCAGCCGGAAGCAACGGTGGTGGCGGAAGAACAGTAAGTGGGGATTTTTTCATCCTTGCAGATTTCGGTGAGTGCGGAAATGCCGGATTGTACGATTGCGTCATTGGGGATGAAAATGACATCCGCGCCGTCAGCAATCAGCGCTTCTGTCACGCTGCCCACATCGTCAGAGGTTTCCACTGTTTTTACAGTGTAGTTAATATCTTTGGAATCCAGATATTCACAGGCGGAGTTGACTGTGCTGGTGGCATTTGCCTGGGCAGTGCAGTAGATCAGTCCGAATTTGGTAACATTCGGTGTGAGGGTGTATGCCAAGTCAATGATTGCAGAGGTAGGGATTGCATTAGAAGTTCCGGTTGCATTTTTATCCGGGGTTTCCAGCTTGGAAATTACGCCGGCTGCTACAGGATCGGATACTGCACAGAAGAAGTTGGGTGTATCAGATTCCATATTTACAAACGCCTGGGTGGAAGGGGTTGCAATGGTGAACACTGCGTTGTAGGAGCCATCGTCCATGGTTGCGCAGATTGTGGACAGTGCGGTTGCATCGCCCTGTGCGCACTTGTAATCAATGGTGGTGTTTTCGTCGGTATAGCCGGCTTTTTCCAGACCGGAGAGAATGCCGTCGCGCATGTCTAAAAACGCGCCGTTTTCGATTTGAGAGATAATACCGAATTTGTAGGTTTCTTTTTTTGTATTGTCGGTGTTTTCAGGTGTTTTGCCTGCGTCTGACGGATCTTTTGCACATCCGCTCATAAGCATGGGCACAGCCAGCAAGGTCAGTGCCAAAAGAAGAGAGATAAGTTTTTTCATTGAATGGTCCTCCAAAATAATAAATATTATATATTCAGCCGCTGCAGCGGGTTCTGACTTGATTTTATTGGAATCTTGCGTTATACTTTACGTATACGAACAAGGAGGGGCTGCTATGATTCATATGGTTTTTATGAAATTTGAAGAGGGATTTTTCTCTCCCGCTATTTCCCGGGAAATAGCAGATGCGTTTCAGCGTTTGCAGCAGGCGTTGCCGGATGAGATTGTGTCGGTGCAGGTGCTGGAAAACTGTGTTTTCAGAGAGGGAAACATGGATCTTCTTATTCAAATGGAGCTGCAAAGCGCACAGTCGTTGGAGCGATATCTGCACCATCCGGTGCATTTGGAAATTGGTGCTGTCATGAATCCGCATATTGTGCAGCGGTGTTCCTTTGACTATGGAGCAGGGGTATAAAATAATGAGAATCTGACCCGGGCGGGTGCCTCGGAATCTTCTTGTCACCGAAATAAAAAAATCCTGTCCGAAAAGGACAGGATATATAGCCTGCGGTACCACCTTTTTTGCACGGTTAGAATCCGTGCCACTTTGCAGAGTGCCAACACACTCCAAGCCTTTAACGCAGGCATACGGTCCGGGTACTGACAAAATTTTGCTTTCTCCATTCCCTCAGCGATCCATTTGCCGGGCGACCTGCCGCGGGGCTTTCACCTTCCCCCACTCTCTGTAGACGTCCACGTCGGTTTGATCTTCGCTTCATCGGTTTGTTTTTATTGTTGGCAGTATTATAGCGCGGGAAATCGGGTTTGTCAATACTTTCGGGAGAAAAAGTTTTGTTTTTTGCAAATGTGCGGGAATGCGACAAATTATGCATGTAAAAAAAGCCCCAGTAAAGGGAGCTGTCTCGTAACACAAACAGAAAGGCTCCTCCAGCAAAGGAAGGTAGCATGCCGCAGGCTTCACTTTCTTAAAAGCCTCCCTTATGTAAAGAGAGGTGGCACACCGCAGGTTTCACTTTTTTAAAAGCCTCCCTTATGTAGAGGGAGGTGGCACACCGCAGGTTTCACTTTTTTAAAAGCCTCCCTTGTGCAAAGGGAGGTGGCACACCGCAGGCTTCACTTTTTTAAAAGCCTCCCTTGTGCAAAGGGAGGTGTCACAGCGAAAGCTGTGACGGAGGGATTGTTTAAGTTATACAGTCGATTTGCAGGTTGTCTAAAATGATAGTAGAAACAATCCCCCCGACGGCATCGCTGCGCTTGGCCGCCACCCCCCTTTGCACAAGGGGGGGCTTGTGAAGTTGAAGTGTGGTCTTGTGCCGCGCCACCTCCTTTTGCTGGGGGAGGCTTACGAAGGAAGTAGAGGCTTACAGCATGCTACCTCTCCTTGCACAGGGGAAGTTTATGAAATTGCAAAGAGTCTGCCCTTTCTATCTCTCTATGCAAAGGGGCTATTTTACGTCCCTGCATCTTTTTTTTGATTCCTTTATTTTTTTGTTGCAATCCAAAATGAATTGTGTTACTATGTTAATACAGATGGATAAGGAGGGAATCAAACCAATGTATAAAATTCTAATTGTTGAGGATGACGCAGCCATTGCCGCCGCAGTGGAAAACCAGCTAAGCCGGTGGGGATATGAAACCCTGTGTGTGTCTGATTTTGAACATGTTCTGGAGACCTTTACTTCCTTTGATCCCGGGCTGGTACTGTTGGATATTTCCCTTCCTTTTTATAATGGATATTATTGGTGCGAGCGGATTCGCAGTCTTTCTAGCGTTCCGATTATATTTCTCTCCTCGGCAGGGGATAAAATGAATATTGTGATGGCAATGAATATTGGTGCGGATGATTTTATTCCTAAACCGTTTGATTTGACTGTGCTGTGCGCCAAAGTCCAGGCACTGATCCGCCGGACATATTCATTCGGTGCATCTACGCATCTTCTGGAACGTCACGGAGCAATACTGAATCTGGCGGATGCTACACTAACAGTGCAGGAAGCGAAAATCGAACTTACGAAAAACGAATTTCGCATTTTGCAGCTTTTAATGGAGAATGGTGGCAGCATTGTATCCCGAGATACAATTATGCGCCGTCTGTGGGAGAGCGATTCTTTTATAGACGACAATACGCT
>CASTST010000036.1 GCA_949451655.1 uncultured Eubacteriales bacterium
GCCTCCTGTATTTTGTTTTTTTCAATATACTACCCGGACAGGCCCAGCGTCAACAGGGAATGTGAAAATCCCCGGAAAAACTTGACGCCGGACGGGGCGGCGTGCAACCCGGCCCGGACAGGGTGTCCCTTTTTTCGGGGTATTTTGAAAAATTGGCGAAAAAAATCCGCCCTCCAATCCTTGACTTTGGGGACGGCGGGTGGTAAAGTAGGGGATGAAATCGAACAATTGTTTTAAATTCGAACAAAAGGAGGATCGCAATGGGATACGCCAAGGAGAGGAGTGAGGCAAGACCGGAACGGTGGTGGAACTCCAGCCTGGGGCCCCCGCAAAGCCGCCCTTCAGGCTTTGTGGGGAGAGGAGGGGCAAGGAAGCATACCTGAAAGACGGGGGCAGGGCATCCAATGCCCAGCGTCGCCGGTTGGAAGCGAAGAAATTCCCACCAGAGTGCAGTTTTCGCCGAAGGCGGAAACGGAACGGTGGTGGGAATTTCTGAGCTGGTGGAGGAGGATGGATTCGAACCATCGAAGGCGAAGCCAGCAGATTTACAGTCTGTCCCCTTTGGCCACTTGGGTACTCCTCCATATGAAGTTGTAAAGAAAAAGGTGGAGCTGGTGGACGGATTCGAACCCCCGACCTGCTGATTACAAATCAGCTGCTCTACCAGCTGAGCTACACCAGCATCTCATGCAAACCACTCGCGCAAGAAGAATTATAGCATAATCCAAAAAGTTTGTCAATATGTTTTATAAAATAATTCATATTTTTTATTTCAAGCGCCGCATCCCTTTTGCTGATACAAAAAACAATCCTCAAAATTTCCAAAATGTATTGACTTTTCCACCATGCCCTGCTATGCTAACCGCATAAATTTGAACTTATGGAGAATTCCCTATGAAGTACACATTGAAACAACTTTCCCATCAGACCTTTGGATGCGGCAGCTATGCATACAAAGACACCCAATCCGGTGACGGACAGATTTATCTCCCCATTGACGATGCCCACTTCGCCCTGTATTCCCCAAATAAGGGTAAAAGCTGGGAAACCCTGCCGCTTGCGCAGAACCGCAAAACAGATCGGTTTATCCAATTGCAGGACGGCTCTTTTTATGCCCTCTCCTTTGATAATACCGTCCATGATGCAATACGCAGCTTTGATCAGGAAAACATTCCCTTTGTAGCCGGCATCTATCGGGCAAAGTCTATGGAAGATGTGTGCGCCGGAAATGTTTCTTCCGCTTTCTCCCAAATCCAAATTCCCAATCTGTCCGTAGGATTCGGAGACTCAAACAACAGCCATACCAGCTGTATATCCAACGGACTAATTCAACTTTCAAACGGCGACATCCTTGCTACTATGTATGGGCAGACCAAAGACGACACTACTCTCTGCCCCTATTTCCGGGAGCACGGCGGCTATGACTTCTATCTGTACCGTTCCTGGTGCATCCTATCCAAAGACGGCGGAAACACATTTTCTTTTCTTTCTACAATTGCCGATGTGCAGACCTATCCTATCCCTGATGTAAATGCAGAGGGATACTGCGAACCGGACATCCTCGAAATAGAGCCCGGACACATTGTCTGCGTGATCCGCACCGGGGGACATGAGGTATACTCTCCCCTGTACTGCACCCACTCTTACGACAGCGGAAAAACCTGGGAAGCGCCCTATCCCATCTGCTCCTGGGGTGTACTTCCGAAACTATTCACTATGGCGGATGGCACCCTTGTATGCGTTTCCGGTCATATTCACACCATGCTGCTCTTCTCTGCGGACAAAGGTCGCACCTGGAGCGAGCCCCATATTATCGAGCCCTGTGACGGCAAATGGGACAAAAGTCCCTCCGGCTATAACACTGCCTTCGAAAGCAGCCCCGGAGAGATCACCATTGTTTATGACGATCCCAAGGAAGGCATGCAGGAAAGCGCGCCGGAGGGACAGCTTCGCCGCATATATGTCCGCACGTATTCTGTGGAGCGGGAAAACGAAGCTTAACCTTTCTTCCATGCAGCAGCGTACCGCATGATTGGTTTGCTTGCAGAGGCCGTAATTACAATAACGGAGGACAATACCAGTCCGAGAACGCCCTGCGCCATATTTCCGGGAATGTTCGCCAGTGCGGCACCGGGACCATACAGGAAGCTTTCAAACAGGAAATATCCGCCGATCATCACTGCTTCTGTCAGAAACGCGCTCATAGCAAACCACGCTCTGGGGCGTACAGACCGGCAAAGACAGGCAAACAGCACCGCCATACAGCCTTTGATGATAAAAGTTGCAGGCGCGTACAGGGCAAATCCCAAAAGAATATCGGCAAGTGCGGAACCAATGCCGGCAGCAGCAAAGCCCCATACAGGTCCCAGGAAAAATGCGGCAGTGATAACAAAGACATCCCCGAAATTCCCGTAACCGCCACTGGGCAGGGGAACGCCCAGCACCATGGTTCCCACAAGAATTGCTGCGGCAAATAATGCAGTTCCCACAAGCCGCCGTATATGTTTATTCATATTACCAAACCTCCCTTGTCTGTTTATATGTATTATATCACTTTGTCAGCTTTTTTGAAAGAATTATGTAAAAATAACCGAGCGATTTTGCTCGGTTATTTTTTGTATTATGCAATGTCATCTTCTGTCATTTTTGACATTTGCCTTTGTGCCATGACCAATTCATAATATAATCCCTTACGGGCAACCAACTCGTCATGGGTGCCAACCTCTGCTACACTGCCTTTGTCTAGCACTACCAACCGGGTCGCATTCCGCAAGGTAGACAGCCGATGCGCAATCGCAATTGTCGTCCTACCTGCAATCAGCTTCTGCAGCGCATCCTGTATATCTTTTTCCGTTTCCGTATCCAGAGATGCAGTAGCTTCATCCAAAATGAGGATTTTCGGATTGTGCAGCAGCGCCCGGGCAATCGCCACCCGCTGCCGTTCCCCACCGGACAAGGTATGTCCCCGTTCTCCTACCAATGTGTTATACCCATCGGGAAGCTTTACCGCAAAGGAATGCACGCCGGCAAGCTTTGCAGCAGTAATTACTTCATCATACGCAGCGTCCGGCTTGGAATAACAAATGTTTTGGAACAGCGTTCCTGTAAAAAGGAATGTTTCCTGCAGCACCGCACCAATCTGGCTGCGCAGGGAATTTTGCGCGATATCCCGCAAATCCGTGCCGTCAATTCGGATCGCCCCTTCCTCCGGATCATACATACGCATAATCAGATTGATTAAAGTAGATTTTCCAACACCGGAACGCCCTACGATTCCAACCATTTCTCCCGGCTTGATCTCCAGACTTACCTTTCGCAGCACATTTTTAGAGTCCTCATATCCGAAGGAAACATTCTCTATCTGTATATTTCCCGCAATCGTCTTGTGAACCGCATTTTCCCTGTCCGCCACATCCTCTTTTTCGTCCAATACGTCAAAGACACGGACAACGGAAGTCATTGTGCGGGCAAGGCGGCGCGGCATAAAGGACAGCCAGCGCAGAGGACCGTATATCATGGCAACATAAGCAGAAAACTGCTGCATAGCGCCAAGCGTCATCGTCCCGTCTAAAATTTGGTTGCCCACATAATACAACAGGAAAAATTCGCCCACGCCCATCAAAAAGTTCGTAACCGGAGAAATCACAGCAAAATACGTTTCGTTGGTAATCCGAACAGTGGTTTCCCGCCGGTTAACTCTGTCATACCGCTCCACCTCTTTTTTCTCCATACCAAATGCTTTCACCACCCGGATTCCGGAAAAAATATCATACAGCGTTTCAAACAGCCGACTGCCGCACCACCACTGCTTGTTATACCGGGGACCCAGATACCGCCACATCAGTCGATGCGACAGCATGACCAAAGGAGCAGGAAGCAGAACCATCAACGCCAGCCGCCAGTCATACACAAACAAAATAATACCAAGACTCACAAGGGTGAATACCTGCTCGATCAGTCCGCCTACATCGCTGGTGAAAAAGTCCTGAATCTGGGAGGAATCCCGCGTGACCCGATTCATCAGTTCTCCTGTCGTCCGCTTGGAAACCTTTGAGAGCGACAGTGCTTCTATTTTCTGAAACGGCGTTTGCCGTAAGGTAACAATCAGCTTGGTGCCCGCCCGCACTTGGGCAAAATTGCGGAGGATTCCAAGAAGCCGTACAGCAAGTGTGACAAGCAAAATCATCAGCACCGCCAGCACATACTGACTGACAGCGGGCAGTCTGTCCGCCTTGATATAATCATCAACCAGTACCCGATTGAGATAGGGTAGTACCAAATTCAGCGCTGCAACAGCAACAAATATCAATACCGACAGATAAATATATCCCCTGCTGGATTTTGCCATTTTCCACAAACGCCGCAAATAGCCGCCCTTTTTGGTGCATTTCGGACATATTTCCGAATCCGGTAAGTATGGGCGGTGACACTTTGGGCACACCGCTTTTTTATACTCCATCCAATCTTCCCCAGGCACAGCACCATCCAGAAAGCGGTTCATACGTTTGGCAGCCGCAGAAAATATCGTACGCTGATCCATTGTCCCACGGCAGATCAGACAGTCTCCCTCTTTCCGGCTGATTTCCAGCGCCACACTGCCCACACCGACGTCACAGCGAAATTCCTGGATTCCTTCCATAGGAATCCACTGTTCTTCTTTGGCTATAATCCGCACACCATCGGTATAGATTTCCACCTGTCCCTGCACAGGATTGTTATCCGAATCCAGATTAAACGGGATTCGGGTGATACATTTTTCCATAACAGCCCCCTTTTACAGATACAGTTCGATCCTGCGCAGACTGCGGCGATCCAGATCTTTCAGGCTTTCAATCACATACCGGTTTCCGTAATTATCAAAGACGAATATTTTGTCTTCCCCAACCCGCAGCAAACTGCGGAAGGTATCCTGCAAGGTAAACTGTAATTTTCCCGCATCGCTTTCCACATTCCAAAAGGAATACCCGTGCGCCTCCTTCAGAGATACAATTTTTGTAATCCGGGGCGTGTAATACTTGCGTGCCAATTCTCCACGCAAAATATCTGCGGACGCAGAATCAAAATCTGTCAGGGAACGGATCAAGCCGATTTCTTCCTGATCCTTATTTTGCACAGATATGTATTCCTCCGGCAAATCAAATGGGAAAGAACGGTGCAGCCAGATCCGGGCATGTTCCTCTGTTTTCTCCGTCCCATCCTCCTGCCGAATTTTTATATTGGCTCCGGGAAATCCATTTTTCAGAAAGATTTCCGTATTATCCCGATGCAGATACCGAACCTCTGCCACATCCGCAAGATTGCAGACAGATTCCACCGTCTGTATATTTTCTTTTGTCTCCATAATACACCTCCTTGTATAAATAAATGCAGGTTTTAGTTATAGCCCCTTGTGCAAAGGGGCCTTTCTTTTTTGTTTATCGCTTCGCGACAGTTTTCTTTACTTGGGGGAGCCTTTTTATGTTGGAGCCATGTGCCATATGATAGAAGTTCGCTTGGCAATCTCCTATGAGCCTTTCTCCCACCGTATACGTCTCCCGTGGAGGTGGCGACAAAGTCGCCGGAAGGGGTTGTACACAGAAAATTCTGCTCCTCATTCCTGAATCCCTGCATTTTTCAACGCTTCATACTGCAGCATATACAGCTTATGATAAATTCCCTCTTTCTCCAGAAGCTGAGCATGGGTGCCTGCCTCCGGCACTTTTCCATGTTCGATCACCATGAGCGTGTCTGCATCCCGCAGGGTAGACAGCCGATGGGCAATCATAATCGTCGTTCTGCCCCGAGACAGTTTTTCCAATGCCGTTTGAATCAGCCGCTCCGTTTTCGTATCCATAGCCGAGGTAGCTTCGTCCATAATCAGAATTTTCGGCGCCATCAGAATCGCTCGTGCAATGGATATGCGTTGTCGTTCCCCGCCGGATAAATCCTTATATCCCCAACCAATCATAGTGGAATAACCGTCCGGCAGTCGGACAATAAAATCATGCGCCCCCGATGCCTTGGAGGCAACGATCACTTCTTCCATAGTAGCTTCCGGCACAGCATAGCGGATATTATCAAGAATGCTCCCCTGAAACAGATAGGTCTCCTGGGAAACAATCGCGATATTCCTGCGCAAGGTTTCAAAAGACAAATCCCGCACATCCACACCGTCAATCAGCACCCTTCCACGGTCTGCATCGTACAGTCGGATAATCAAATTGGCAATTGTCGATTTTCCTGCGCCTGTATGCCCTACAATGCCGATTTTTTTACCCGGTGCAATATCAAAGGATACATTATCAATAATTTTGCGGGTTTTATCATATCCGAATTCCACATTTTCAAAGGTTACACGCCCCTGCACCTGCTCCAGTGTCCGAGCATTTTCCGACTCCCGCACTTCCGGTTGGGCATCCATAATTTCCATAAGGCGGAACATGGCGTTCATATTGTCTGAAATCTTATCATTGATATCAACAAAAAAGGACATGGGATTGTACAACAGTGTCGTATAAGATATAAAAGTTAGCAACAGACCATACGTCAGCTCGCCGCTGACAACCCGCCATCCGCCGATTCCAAGAATCAAAATAGAACTTATGGAAAACAGAAATGTGATCAGTGGAAACACTGTCCCGTTATATAGGGACACATTCTGACTGGCGCTGGCAAAAGCTTTGCTGCGCTGATTGAATCGGTCTATTTCTGTGTTTTCCTTGGAAAAGGCTTTCACTACACGAATCCCGCCCAGCGCGTCTGTCAGTGTTCCATTCATCCGCCTGGAACCGGAATACCGTTTGGCATGAAGCTTGCGCATATGTCTATGGAGATGTACAATTGCAAAAATAAATATCGGGCAAAACACCAACGCCAGCAGTGCCAGTTTCCAGTCAATTACAAACAGAATCACCGTTACCGCGATTGTCTGAATTACATTGATAATCAAATACGGAAATCCCTCTACAAAGAACCAATAGATACTGTCTGCATCCAAAAACACCTGATTCATCAGGGAACCTGTCTGCCGCCTGGAAAAGAAGCCAACGGACAGTCGTTCAATAGAATGAAAAATAACATTTTTCAAATCGTACGTCACTTTTGGTACAATCCGAGCAGTAAGAACTTCATTGACCATATTGATCAGCAGCGCCAGCAGACGGGTAGACACAATCAGGAAAATGACCAGTGTCACCTGCCCGTAAAATTCCCCGCCAACGGTCAGCACCTGATCGTAGAAAAAGCCGGAGCTTATGTATGGGGTCAGCACGCCAAGTAAAGTTGTAAGTATCATAGCGGCAAGCACTGCAATCACCTGCCACTTATATTTCATTATAAAGGTTCCCATTCTGCGGATGACGCTCATCCGATTCATACATGCCGGACACAGCTTTCGGCTTTGATCCGGATAGAGTCTGCCGCATTTGGGACAATACCGATCATCGTCCTTTTTCTCGGGAGGTTTAAATGTTCCCTTTTCTTTATATTCATTGAGGCATCCGCAAAGCTGCGTCAACTCCTCCATTTTGTGGCAGGACAGATGCGTGATCAGTATATATGCCTTTGCATCGGTATCGAAGGCTGTAAGAATACAACCGGAAATCTGCTGCTCCACGCGAAAATCCTGCAAAAACTCCAACGGATATTCGTCAAAGGACAACTGCCCGAATTTCACTTCCAGCCGCCGGCGATCTATGCGCCCCACATTTTCTTTGGGCACAATCCGCTGGACACCGCCGATCAGGGTTATAGTATCCTTTGTTACAAAAATCCAGTTGTCACAATTTGTTCCGTCTTTATTTCTGTCAGCGTATGCGGCAAGAAGTGCATTTTCTGCTGTAATACCCCGTTTTGCTGCGGCTTCATATACGCCGACCGGAATCTGTTCAATTTCTGTCATTATAATCCACCTGCTTTCTTTAGCTTTGCACTTCGTGCAAAGCATGCGCAAAAAAGATTCCTTCCGATTTGTTTTTTCTGCACCCGTCGAATCATGTCGCCTCCCTTTGTAAAAAGAAAACCTTTGCATAAAATACTGCCGGACAGACTTACCCCGCGGCATTTTCATACAAAGGTTTTATTCTATCAACTTATCAAAATACAGAATTTATCTGCTTTTGAGTTCCTCAGGCTTCGGACAATCCTCCAGAGGAATGTCTATCGCACCAGGGAATGTAAAGCCGTTTTTCTTAAAGGTTTCATAGTCAAAGTTGTCCAGTTCATCATAAGCCAGCTTATGAAACTCATAGAAATTGGGCCACCATTCATAGCCGTCACCCAAGTTGTGATACAAGAAAGCCTCTGCAATTTCAATGCCCATTGCAGGCGCAACATATGCTCCGCCCATAGAAATTACATTGCAGTTATTGCCGGTGATGCAGCGCAGCGCAGCGGGAACGCTTTCTACAACTGCCGCATGTACGTGGGGGCACTTGCTTGCTGCAATGTGAATGCCCATACCGGTACCGCAGAACAGCATCGCGCGCTCGAATTCTCTCTCAGCAATTTTCGCGCCAACACGCAAACCGATTCTATGGAACATCTCCGGATTCTTCTCGTCCACTTCCTTAACACCGATATCCGTGCAGGTCCATCCATTTTTCTCCAAATGTGCAACAACGGCATTTTTCAGTGCAACGCCGGCAAAATCCGCTGCAACCAGTACCTGTTTATCCTTAATTGTTTTCATCTATTATAAATCCTTTCAAAAAATCTATCAGTTTGGCTCGATAGGGAGCCTGTTTCTGCATTGTAGCATCGTATGGTGCAATTGTCAATATATTTTAAATATTTTAAGAATTTTTTCCTGTCTTTTATTCTGCACTATCAGGCGCATACTCTGCAATCGCCCGCAGCAGTGCGGCATGACGCTGGAGTGCTTCCAACTTCTTTTTGCTTCCCTGAATACCGGGCGCCTCCTCCGATCGAACAGCTAAAATGGTATTCGCCGGCAAAATCTGCACACCGGGAATTTCTTTATAAAAAGCAGTGTCTCCAAGGCGGATTCCATATTCATCCGCGGCACTTTCCGGCAAATCGTCACCGAAAATATCGGAAAGCGGCATGAAGCCGCCCATATCCCGCAAGGGCTCGTACAGGGATGGATCCAACATACACAGCATATGCTTTGCTGCATTGATTTCCGCTTGAAACCGACTGTATGCCGACTGCATCGCGCCGTAATCAGGCTGATATCCGCCTTCTTCCTGTTTTTCTGCAATTTGTTCTTCCGTCAGATAGGTATTGTCGGTAAAACTGATTGCTTTTTCACCGTCTCCATTATAGTCCTCCATCACCTGCGTAATGGCAGTTTCCAAATCGGTATATCGACTGCCGATCAGCGCAACAGGGCCTGTATACATGATATATACATCCGGCGCAACATACGTAATAATCTGCCACAGCAGCACTGCCGCTATCATCACCCCAAAAGCAGTCAGTCCCGCATGCCATTTGTGCTGATACCAAAAGTTTTCCAGCTTGCCGACCTTTTTGCCGGTATACTGGCTTTCATGTTCATTTTGTTGATCCTCTCCCTTTGCCCGCAGTATACGCATGGCAGCAGACATGGGGATTTCATCATCAGACTGAGAGGATACCGACTGCTTCTCCGGTTCTTCCCCCAGTGCATTATTCTTTTCATTCTCTTTCATTCTGATTTCTCCTTAAAGGAAAACGGCGCTCCAAAAGCAGAGCGCCGCAATGTTCCAATCTGATCGGGCGCTGTCATTCCGCCGCTTGGCGAATTCATCCCGACTGTGCGTCAGTTTTTCTTTGCTCTGGAAACTTCCAGAATTTTCATATGCACTTCGCCGCAGGGAGCAGTATAGGAAACCTTGTCTCCGGCTTTGGCACCCATCAATGCGCCGCCTACAGGACTGCGATCTGTAATCATATTCATAGCGGCGTTCACTTCATTGGAACCAACCATGATATATTCAATTTCCTCATCAAAGGTTTCATCATAAACCTTTACTTTGGACCCGATGTTTACTACATCGTCCTTCAGTTCGGATTCATCAACAATCTTTGCATTTTTAATGAGATCTTCTACTTCGGCGATCCGGGCATAACACTTTGCCTGTGCGTCACGCGCCTCATCATACTCACTGTTCTCGGAAAGGTCTCCGTGGCTTCTCGCCTCTGCAAGCTGTACTTTAATTTCCGGAACGCGCACATCCTTCAGATATGCAAGTTCGTCCAAAAGCTGCTGATATCCTTCTTTCGTATATAAGGTGAATTTTGCTTCGTTTGTCATGGCTGTGTCCTTTCAAAGTTATCTTAAATTTATTGTTGAAATGATTATTTCACTTCCGGCAAAGCATGATATGCAGCCGCAAGTTGATTGTCTTCTTCATCAGTAATTTTATAAATGCTTTTTCCTGCAAGTGCCTCATCCAACGGAACTTCAATATCAGGCGTTACGCCGACACCGTCAAAATTATCGGAATACGGCGGGCAGTAGTACCGATACGTGTACTTGAACCCGGTGCCGTCCCCAAAGGAACGGATCGTCTGCATACTTCCCTTTCCATATGTCTGCACACCTACAACCGGCGCTTTTTCATAATCCTGCAAAGCGGAAGCAAACAGTTCGCCTGCGCTTGCAGTGCCCTCGTTGACCACTACGGCAAGAGGCATATCCAAAGCGTCTGCATCGGAGGTATATACAACCTCTTCATTTCCGTCCTTGTCAATGGTACGGATTACAGGACCTTCCGGCAATAGTGAATCCAACACACTGCAAACAGATTCCAATTCCCCGCCGGGATTATACCGCACATCCAAAATAAGACGCTTTGCTCCCTGATTTTGGAGAGTCAGCACTGCATCCGCAAACTGATCCGGTGTGCCATCGTCAAAGGAAGTGATCCGGATTACGCCCACAGTAGGATCCGGAGCATACAAACGACCTTCCACCGTATATTCAGTAATATATCCGCGCTTTATAGAAAATTCAATTTCTTCCGCTGTACCCTGGCTGTCAACCCGCTGCACAACGAATTCGGCAAACGTATCCGCTTTACCCTGTAATTTGGACACTGCCACACTGTAGCCCATCTCCGCCGCACTGTTGCGCTGCCCATCTTCAATAATATAAACGATCTTATCACCGGGAAGAACACCAGCTTCCAATGCAGGAGAATCGGGATACACAGAGATAATCTCAATCAGTCCTGTATCTGTATCCATCGTCACACTGATACCGATGCCCTGCATTTCTCCTCTGTTGTCTGCAAGGAGTGCAGCAAATTCATCTTTTGTATAATACTCTGCGTAAGGATCTCCCAAACCTGCCATGAAGCCCTTCAGCATCCAGTCTGTCAGCACTTCCTCATCCAGTTCACCAATAAAATCCTCTGCAAGCAGTGCCTCCAGAGCATTGATTTTTTCGGCAGCCTGTTCCATTGCTCCGCCGGAAGGAGATCCTGTACCTCCACCATGCATGTACTGAACGGAAAGCAGTACATAAGTGGTCATAAACGTTGCAATAATACACAGTGCGGCAATCACCGCCACCGTTCCTGCAGATACACCGCGAGAAGATTTTTTCTTACGTTCGTTCTGCGGCTTTTCCACGGACACGCTGCGCGCAATCTCCTCCTGAGAAATCGGTGTATACGGAGAACTGCTTTCTGCGACAGAATCTTGCGCGATATCGTCCGATTCCTTTTCGGGGATTTCGGGCGTTTGGTTTTCATCCATAATTCTATTAAAACCTTTCTTGAAGTATGCGGCGCATGCTGCCGCCGTTACTTTCAGTGTAACCGAAATATTTGCTTTCAAACACAGCAATGATTCCGTCTTAAAGTACAAAGCAAGTCTGAAAGCCGGGTTCACCCTGCTTTCAGACTTTACATCATGCGTTTTCTATATCATACGCCTTTTTGGACATAGCTAAGCGGATTGGTACGGTTTCCATTCACACGAAATTCAAAGTGCAGATGATTCCCAGTGGAAAATCCTGTGGAGCCAACATAACCGATCACCTGACCCTTAGACACCGTTTGTCCGGCTACCGCAGCAAGGGAGCTGCAGTGGGCATACAACGTAGATCTGCCGTTTCCGTGGTCAATTAAAACATAGTAGCCGTAGCTGGAATGAGACTCTGCTTTCAGCACGGTACCATCGTTGGATGCATAGATTGGTGTGCCGTAAGAAATAGCTATATCCACAGCATAATGAGGACGTCCAGCAGGATCGCTGTCGCCATAGTAACAGGAAATATATCCCTTTCCTACCGGAAGCGGCCACATAAATTCACCCGCCGCAGTTACCTGAGACGAATTTTGCGCCTGCAAGCTTTTCAGATAGGCAGCCAGTTCCTTGTCCAATTTATCTTCCGCAGCCTTTGCCGCTTCATACTGTGACTGATAGGACGCCTGATCCTCTTTTAAGGAATCATAATAGCTTGCCGCTTGGGCAGACAGCCGCTCATTGGTTGCTTTATCTTTCTCCAATGCTTCCAGGGTACTTTTCTGAAGCACAATAGATTCTTCCAAATTGGCGCGTTCTCTTTCCAGATCTTCCTTTTCCGTTTTGTACTGGTTCAGCATGGTCTTATCATATTCCAGCATGGAATTGATTCTGTCCAAACGGCTCAGAAAATCGCTTACGCTGTCCGAACCCAAAATGACGCTGAGATAGCTGACGGAACCTTCTTCATAGGACATACGCATTCTTTCCTGAAATTTTTCAAAGGTTCCCTCTATTGCAGTTTCTTTTTCTGCAATTGTAGTTTTTGTTTCTTCAATCCGTGTTTCCAACTCACCAAGCAGCGTTTCAGACACAGAAATTTTTTGGGACAGGGTATACACCAACGAATCCAGATTCTGCTTATAATCCGCCGTTTGCGCTGCTTCATCCTTGACCCTGGCGATTTTATCCTGCAGTTCCTTCTGCGTTCTTTCCAAATCGGAAATCTGATCCTCGTACCGTTGCACCTGTGCATTTTTTGCACTTGCAAAATTTCCAGGTGCCGGCGCCATAACCAGAAGCGATGCTGTAAGCAGCGCTGCAAGAGATACGGAAAGGGCACGGATTCCGCGCTTTCCGAAATGCGCTTTCATATCTATCTAACCCGCCTTTCTTCCGGAATCCGGTTATGGTACCGGATTCATTTGAAAATCAGCTAATACACATTGACGTTTTTGCTCAAACACCTTTTTTCACATAGTCAAGAGGATTGGTACGGGTACCGTTTATACGAAATTCAAAATGCAGATGATTTGCCGTAGAAAATCCTGTGGATCCAACATACCCGATTACCTGCCCTTTGGACACCGTCTGTCCGGCTACGGCAGCAAGGGAGCTGCAGTGGGCATACAATGTAGATCTGCCGTTTCCGTGGTCAATCAGAACATAATACCCGTAGCTGGAATGAGACTCTGCTTTCAGTACAGTACCATCGTTGGACGCATAAATCGGTGTGCCATGCGCAACAGGGATATCTATAGCATAATGAGGCGCACCGTTCGGGTCTTTGTCACCATAGTAGCATGAAATATATCCCTTTCCTACCGGAAGCGGCCACATAAATTCTCCGCTTGCCGTTGTCTGCGGCGTACCGGAATTTGTATTTGCCCCAGCGCCTGACGACTGCTTGGGGGCCTGCTGCTGTTGCTGTTTTTGCAGATTTTTCAAATATTGGGTCAATTCCTGATCCAATTTATCCTCTGCCGCCTTTGCATCCGCATACTGTTTCTGATATGCGGCTTCATCCGCCTTCAGCGAATCGTAATAGCTTGCAGCCTGCTCCGCCAGCTTCTCGTTTTCCGCTTTATCCTTTTCAATTTCCTCTAAAGTATTTTTTTGAAGGACAATAGATTCTTCTAAATTAGCGCGTTCTTGTTCCAGGCTTTCCTTCTCCGTCTTATACTGATCCATCATGGTCTTATCATATTCCAGCATGGAATTGACTCTGTCCACACGGCTCAGAAAATCGCTCACACTATCTGACCCCAGCAGCACGCTCAGATAACTGACAGAACCCTCTTCATAGGACATGCGCATTCTTTCCTGAAATTTTTCAAAAGTTTCCTCAATCGCTGTTTCTTTTTCCGCAATGGAAGCTTTTGTTTCTTCAATGCGCGTCTCCAGTTCTTCCACCAGCTCCTGAGACATGGAAATTTTCTGGGACATGGCATAGATCAGTGCATCCAGATTTTGCTTATATTCTGCCGTCTCGTTCGCCTTATCCTTTATACCGGCAATTTTTTCCTGAAGCGCTTTCCGGTTTTTCTCCAAATCGGAAATCTGATCTTCATATTTTTTCACCTGTGCGTTTTTCGCGCTTGCATGGTTGCCGGGTGCCGGCGCCATAATCAGTAATGCCGCTGCAAGGACTGCAGCCAATACTGCCGACAACAACCGGACGCCGCGTCTTTCAGAATTGATTTTCATTCGTTTAACCTGCCTTTCATCCGAGCGGAGCAAGATCTCCAATCTGCGTTGAAAATCAGTTTATACCGATTTTTCTTCTTAAGACTTCAAATACTTCCGCAAAGACGCCACACTTCCGATTATACCTGTAATCACGCCGATCACCAAAAATCCGAAGAACACGGGAATCGCGATTTTTCCGTAGCCAAGCACGGAAATCATCTGCAAATCCGCCAACGCTATATTTTCTACGTAATTGTAAATATATGTTTCGATTGCAAATCCAATGAGACTTGCGAACACACCAATCAGCACCCCTTCCAGAATGAAAGGCAATGTAATAAACCAGTTTGTAGCGCCAACGTACCGCATGACGCTGATCTCGCTCCGTCTGGAATACACTGCAAGCTTGATCGTGTTGATAATTACAAAAATACTGACTACAAAAAGGATAACCAGGAACCAGACGCACACCAGCATAACGCCGTTTTTGAGGCTGTCCAGCGTTTTTGCCACCTGATATACGCTGTTGATTTTACGCACGCCTTCGATAGAGCGAAGCTGCGCTTCCAGATCGAACACTTCCGTTTCATCGGTTCCTTTATATATAATCTCAAAGGAATCAGACAACGGATTATTCTCCGGTGTTATATCGCTGTACAGCGCTTCATATTCCCCGCTTTGCTCCCGCAGGGTTTCCAGAGCGTCCTCTTTGGTTACATGGGTAACGGAATCTATATAGTCCATTTCCTCAATCTGAGCGCCGATTTCTTCTATGGAATCCGCATCCAGATCATATTCGCAATACACAACAATTTGGTTGAGCTGCGCCACATTTTCCAAGTTTACATTGATGTTTATCAGCAGCAGGGCAAAGCAGCCAAGCACCACCAGACAACTCATCAAAACTGCAACGGACGCCACGGACATAACGCCGTTGCGCCACAGACCGGTCATAGCCTGTTTTGTAAAATACCGGAGGCTGTAATGCTTTCTCATTCAAACATACCTCCCACCCGGTCTTCAATAATCTTGCCGTCCCCCAGCATAACAACCCGCTGCTTATAATAATCCACAAGATTTTTTTCGTGGGTTACCACGATAATGGTTTTGCCGAGCTTGTTGATTTTCATAAGCAAATTCATGATTTCAATACTCATTTTGGGGTCGATATTTCCGGTAGGCTCATCGGCAACAATGATTTTGGGATTGTTCGCCAAGGCCCGGGCAAGCGCCACACGCTGCTGCTCACCGCCGGACAGTTCTCTGGGGAAACATTTTATTTTATCCGCCAGATTGACTGTGCTGAGAATCGCCGGTACACGCCGCTTAATCATCGAACGGGGTGTTCCGACCACCTGCATGGCAAAAGCCACATTTTCGTATACGGTTTTATTGGGGAACAGACGGAAGTCCTGGAACACAACGCCAAGCTCTCTGCGATAATAAGGGATATCCCGGTTTTTGATTTTGGTCAGATTATAACTGCCCACAATCAGCGAACCGGAAGACACCGCTTCTTCCCGCAGAAGGAGTTTGGTCATCGTAGTTTTACCCGCTCCCGAATGCCCCACGATGAACACAATCTCCCCGTCGTCAATGTGCAGATCCACCCCGTCGAGCGCAACCGTTCCGTTGGGATAGAATTTTTTTACATGTTTAAAATCGATCATTCCGTTCATTACCTGCCTTTCCGAACAAGCCTTTTTGCGGCAGAGCCGCCGCATCTCAGAACTTTGCAGGCTTTGTTGTAAGATAGCGTTTTACCATCAGGGCAACCTTGAAGGTAATCGCGTGGTCGAATTCCCGCAGATCCAAACCGGTAAGCTTGCGGATTTTCTCCAGCCGGTATACCAGTGTGTTTCTGTGCACAAACAGCTTTCTGGAGGTTTCCGACACATTCAGATTATTTTCAAAGAAGCACTGAATCGTAAGCAACGTTTCCCGATCGAGATTTTCCAGAGATCCGTTTTTGAAAACCTCCTGCAGGAACATTTCACACAGTGTGGTAGGCAATTGATAAATCAAACGTCCGATTCCCAGATTTTCATAGGAAATAACATTCTTTTCCGTATCAAATACCTTGCCCACTTCCAAAGCTACCTGGGCTTCCTTGTAGGAACGTGCCAGATCTTTGATATTTTCCACAACAGTACCGATACCGATTACCACCCGGGCATAAAACTCGGAATTGAGGGTTTCGGATATGGATTTCGCCAGCTTCTCAATTTTCTTCACATCGGAGCCCGGTTTGAGTTCCTTCACCAGAACGATATCCTGCTCTCCGACGCTGATCACATAATCCTTTGTTCTGTCCGGGAAAATGTTCTGTACTGCGTCAAAAGGAATCACATCTGTTTTTGTAAGGAATTTAATGAGAAATACAACTCTGGGTTCCTCTGTGTTGAACCGGAGCTCTTTGCTTTTGATATAAATATCGCTGGGCAGAATGTTGTCCAGAATGATATTTTTCACAAAAGAATTCCGGTCGTACTTTTCATCGTACAGATTCTTGATGTTGGACAGAGAAATTGCCAAAATGGAGGCAAGCTTATCCGCCATCTTGTCCTCTCCCTCTACGAATACAATGTATTCCCACTTGGTTCCGGAGCCGATGAACCGATATGTATAGCCCCCCACAGTTACAGCAGACGCTGTGTACGCCATTTCAT
>CASTST010000037.1 GCA_949451655.1 uncultured Eubacteriales bacterium
GAAAAGCATGAAATCGAAC
Organism: uncultured Eubacteriales bacterium; assembly: GCA_949451655.1. Lineage (GTDB taxonomy): Bacteria > Bacillota > Clostridia > Oscillospirales > CAG-272 > Avispirillum. The sequence continues at coordinate 20 of CASTST010000037.1, forward strand.
TGATTGTGCTTGCAGGTTTCATGAGTATACTGTCTGCTGCGTTCACTACACGCTTTGCAGAGCGGATTATCAATATACATCCGTCCCTGATTCCCTCTTTTTGCGGGAAGGGAATGTACGGACTCCACGTGCATGAAGCGGCGCTTGCATACGGCGTAAAAGTCAGCGGCGCTACCGCACATTATGTAAATGAAATTCCGGATGGCGGAAAGATCATTCTGCAAAAATCTGTACGGGTGCGCCAGGATGACACGCCGGAAAGTCTGCAGAAGCGAATTATGAAGCAGGCGGAATGGGATATTCTTCCCCGGGCTGCGGAGTTGGTATCCAAAAAACTGCTGCGGGAAAAAAGATCACAGAATGTTTGACTGTAAAAATAGAAAGGATTGCGATATGGATAAGATCGGCGCATTGCTGAAAGACAACGCATATCCCGGACGGGGTATCATAACCGGTATGAGTGTAGACGGGAAGTCTGCTGTTGCCGCGTATTTTATAATGGGAAGAAGCGCAAACAGCCGGAACCGGGTGTTTGCAGCAGAAGGAGAGGATTTGAAAACCAAAGCTTTTGATGAATCAAAGGTGGGGGATCCGTCTCTGATTATTTACTATCCTGTACGCACGCTGCAGAACAATCTGATTGTAACCAACGGAGACCAGACAGATACGATTTTTGATTTTATGTCCCAGGGCAAAACCATGGAGGACGCATTGGCAACTCGGTGCTTTGAACCGGACGCGCCTCTGTTTACCCCCCGAATCAGTGCGCTGCTTACTTTGGCAGACGGAACATTTGCCTATAAAATGAGCATTCTCAAAGCAGCAGACGCAGAAGGCACCCATTGCGCCCGTCAGTATTTTTGCTATGAAGCCGCAGCAGGAGAGGGACATTTTATTCATACCTATCAGTGCGATGGCAACCCGCCTCCGTCTTTTGCAGGGGAACCTGAACCGGTGGAGATTCCCAATGATATTGACGCATTCACAAAGGAAATTTGGGAGAACCTCCACGAGGATAATAAAATTTCCCTGTTTGTACGCTATATCGACCTTGCAAGCGGGGAAGCACAGACCCGCGTTCTGAATAAAAACGTGTGAGGCAGCAGTCTGCCGCCAATCAAAGAAAGGTTTGATAGAATTATGAAAGAATTTGAACTGAAATACGGCTGCAATCCCAATCAGAAGCCTTCCAGAATTTATATGGAAGACGGCAGCGAACTGCCTATTGAGATTTTGAACGGCAAGCCGGGATATATCAATTTTCTGGATGCTTTCAACAGCTGGCAGCTTGTGAAGGAAATCAAGGGCGCGCTGAACATGCCTGCGGCAACCTCCTTCAAGCATGTCAGTCCCACATCCGCCGCAGTAGGGATTCCTCTGCCGGAGTGTTTGAAAAAAGCATGCTTTGTAGATGATATTGAAGGATTGGATGATTCTCCCCTTGCATGTGCATATGCGCGTGCCCGCGGAACAGATCGTATGTCCTCCTTCGGTGACTGGATTGCACTCAGCGATGTATGTGATGTAACTACCGCGCGTTTGATTCAGCGTGAGGTTTCCGATGGGGTGATCGCTCCCGGATATGAGCCGGAGGCGCTGGAGATTCTCCGTTCCAAGAAAAAGGGCAACTATAATATTGTAAAGATAGATCCAAGCTATGTTCCGGCGGAAAAGGAAACCAAGCAGGTGTTCGGTATTTCCTTTGAGCAGGGAAGAAACAATTTTGCAATCAATGAGGAACTTCTTTCCAATATTGTAACAGAAAATAAGACGATTCCCGATGCTGGTAAGCGGGATTTGATTATTGCACTGATTACACTGAAATATACCCAGTCCAACTCTGTCTGCTACGCGGTGGACGGACAGGCAATCGGCGTGGGAGCAGGACAGCAGTCCCGGATTCACTGTACCCGCCTTGCAGGACAGAAGGCAGACAACTGGCTGCTGCGTCAGCATCCTAAGGTATTGGCGCTACCGTTCCTGGAGGCAGTGCCCCGTGCAGTGCGGGATAATACCATAGATGTATACCTTTCCGAGGATAGTGACGATGTACTGGCTGACGGACAGTGGCAGCAGTTTTTCTCTGCACGTCCCGATGTGTTTACTGCACAGGAAAAGAAGGAATATCTTGCAGGAATTCGGGGAATTGCCCTTGGCAGTGACGCGTTCTTCCCCTTTGACGATAACATTATCCGGGCATACCGCAGCGGCGTGTCTTACATTGCGCAGCCCGGCGGCAGCGTGCGGGACGATGTTGTCATTTCCGCCTGCAACAAATACGGAATTTCCATGGCGTTTACCGGCATGCGTTTGTTCCACCATTGATTTTGAGATCCCGCCGGACACAGGCAGTCCCTGTGTCCGGTTGGTTGCGTTTATGATAATATGAGAAAGGATATCCCATATATATGAATATCTTAGTAGTAGGCGGCGGCGGCAGAGAGCACGCCATTATCAAGAAACTGCGGGAAAGCACCCGGGTGGAGAAAATCTATGCCCTTCCGGGCAACGGCGGTATTGCGGCAGATGCAGAATGTGTTGCTATAGGTGCCAAGGATGTTGAGGGAATCACCCGGTTTGCTGTAGAGAACAAGATTGATTTTGCGGTCGTCGCTCCCGATGATCCGTTGGTTCTGGGTGCGGTAGACAGCTTGGAAGCGGCAGGAATCCCCTGCTTCGGTCCGGATAAAAAAGCGGCTATTATTGAAGGAAGTAAGATTTTTTCCAAAAATCTTATGGCAAAATATAATATTCCTACAGCAGCATACCGTACATTCACCGATGCCAGCGAAGCCATGGAATATATCAAAACGGCGCCCATGCCTACCGTAATCAAAGCGGACGGGCTTGCGCTTGGAAAAGGCGCGGTGATTGTGGAAACTGTGGACGAGGCGCAGAATACAGTCCGTGCGATGATGGAGGAAAAGATCTTCGGGGAAAGCGGCACATCTATTGTGGTGGAAGAATTTCTTACCGGACCGGAAGTGTCTGTGCTGGCGTTTACAGACGGTGAAACTTTGGTTCCTATGGTTTCTTCTATGGATCACAAGCGAGCGTTGGACGGTGACGCGGGACTGAATACCGGCGGCATGGGAACAGTTGCACCGAATCCCTATTATACAGAGGCAGTTGCGGCGGAATGTATGCAAACCATTTTTCTCCCCACAATTCGCGCAATGCAGGCAGAGGGTCGTCCCTTCAAAGGCTGTCTTTACTTCGGACTTATGCTTACTCCAAATGGTCCAAAGGTGATTGAATATAACTGCCGCTTCGGCGATCCTGAAACCCAGGTGGTGCTGCCTCTGCTCCAAACCGATTTGCTTACAATCATGGAAGCAGTGCATGACGGTAAACTGAGCGAGGTAGATGTTCAGTTTGCAGACGCGAGCGCATGCTGCGTGATTCTGGCGTCCAACGGATATCCAGGAAAATATGAAACCGGATTCCCGATTTCCGTTCCGGATGAACTTGCCGGACAGGTGTTCTTTGCAGGTGCAAAACTGCAGGATGGCGTGCTTTGCAGTGCAGGCGGAAGAGTGTTGGGCGTAACGGCAATAGCTCGTGATCTGAAGGATGCGATTGATCAGGCATATGCAGCAGCTGACAGAATTTCCTTTGCGAATGCATACTGCCGCCGGGATATCGGCAAACGGGCTTTGCAGGCACTGTCCTGTAAGGCGGAATAAGGAGCGGAGAAAAGAATGGTATTCAGAATTTTTGTAGAAAAGAAAAAAGATGTTGCTGTGGAAAGCGCGGCGCTATTATCTGATGTCCGCGGCTTTTTGGGAATAGAAAATCTCACCGGTGTGCGCATTCTGAACCGGTATGATGTGGAAAATATATCAGCGGAAGTGTTTGAAGCTTGTAAGTATACTGTTTTTGCTGAGCCCCAGTTGGACGTTGTGACAGAGGAAGTTTCGGCAGGCGCGGGCAGTACCGTATTTGCTGTGGAATACCTGCCGGGGCAGTTTGACCAGCGTGCAGATTCTGCGGCGCAGTGTGTACAGATTATATCTCAGGGTGAGAAGCCGCTGGTGCGTACAGCAAAGGTATATGTGCTGGAAGGAGCGCTGACTGATGCAGATATTCAGGCGCTGAAACAGTATCTGATCAACCCCGTGGAAAGCCGGGAAGCATCTCTGGAGCCTGTTGCCACACTGGAAACAGAGTATGCTGTGCCAAAACAGGTAGAAACGCTCACAGGCTTTACAGCATTGGATGAAGCAGGACTTGCGGCATTTGTAGAAAAATACGGTCTTGCAATGGATTTGGATGACATTCGATTCTGCCGGGACTATTTTGCAGGCGAACATCGGGAGCCTACCATTACGGAAATCCGTATGATTGATACCTACTGGTCCGACCACTGCCGGCACACTACTTTCCTTACGGAAATTGATAATGTGTCCTTTGAAGATGCAGAACTGGAGGCTTTGTATCAGGATTATTTGGCGGTGCGCCGGGAGCTTGGGCGTACAAAGCCGATTTGCCTTATGGATATTGCTACTGTAGCAACCCGGTATCTGAAAGCCAAAGGCAAGCTGCCGAATCTGGATGAGAGTGAAGAAATCAATGCATGCACAGTAAAAATCAAGGTGCAGACAGATAAAGGAGAGGAAGATTTCCTCCTGCTGTTCAAAAACGAAACCCATAATCACCCCACAGAAATTGAGCCGTTTGGCGGCGCTGCAACTTGTATCGGCGGCGCAATCCGTGACCCGCTGTCCGGACGTTCTTATGCATATGCAGCCATGCGTGTTACCGGCGCTGCGGATCCTACCCGTCCGGTAGCCGATACGATTCCCGGCAAGTTGCCTCAGAAAAAGATTGTAACGACTGCTGCGGCAGGATATTCCAGCTATGGCAATCAGATCGGTCTTGCTACCGGTCAGGTGGACGAGCTGTATCATGACGGATATGCTGCGAAGCGTATGGAAATCGGGGCGGTTGTTGCTGCGGCACCTGCCAAAAATGTGCGCAGAGAGCGACCGGATCCCGGCGATATTGTGATTCTCCTTGGCGGACGTACCGGACGCGACGGCTGTGGCGGTGCGACAGGGTCTTCTAAATCCCACACGGCAAGTTCTTTGGAAACCTGCGGCGCAGAAGTTCAGAAGGGAAATGCTCCGGAAGAACGCAAGCTGCAGCGCCTGTTCCGGAATCCGGAAGCTTCTCATATGATCAAGCGCTGCAATGACTTTGGTGCAGGCGGCGTTTCTGTTGCGATTGGTGAATTGGCAGACGGACTGCATATTGATCTGAACGCAGTGCCGAAAAAATATGAAGGTCTGGACGGAACGGAGCTTGCAATATCTGAATCTCAGGAGCGTATGGCGGTGGTTGTGGAGCCGTGCGATGTGGAACGGTTCATTGCGCTCGCATGGGAGGAAAACCTGGAAGCAACCGTTGTTGCAACCGTGCAGGCGGAGCCTCGTCTTACTATGGAATGGAATGGCAAGCAGATTGTCAACCTTTCCAGAGAATTTTTGAATTCCAACGGTGCGCCTAAGCATATTGATATCACCCCTGCTGCAGCTTCGGCATTTGCCAAGGAAACACCTGCTGATTTTGCAGCCGGTATGTCTGCTCTGGTACAGGATTTAAATGTGTGCTCCAAGCAGGGTCTGTCTGAGCGGTTTGACTCTACCGTAGGCGCTGGTACTGTATTGATGCCGTTCGGCGGAAAATATCAGCGCACGCCGATTCAGGCAATGGTGAATAAGATTTCTTTGGAGCATGGAGACACAGACGCATGTTCCTTGATGGCGTGGGGCGGCAATCCTTATATTATGGAAAAGGATCCGGCATCCGGCGCATATTTGGCAGTTGTAGAATCCATTTCCAAGCTGATTGCCGCAGGCGCGTCCTTTAATGACGTGTATCTTTCCTTCCAGGAGTATTTTGAAAAGCCGGGCAAGGACGGAAAACGGTGGGGAAAGCCGTTGGCAGCTCTTCTTGGCGCATTGCGCGCACAGTTGGATTATGAAACAGCGTCTATCGGCGGCAAAGATTCCATGAGCGGTACGTTTGAGCACATGGATGTTCCGCCTACGCTGGTATCTTTTGCGGCTACAACAGATAAAATCGGAAATATTGTTTCACCGGAATTCAAGCAGGCGGACAGCACTGTGCTGTGGCTGCGTCCCCGGTATAATGCGAAAGGTATCCCGGATGCGAAGGATGTGCGGGAGATCTTTAACCATATTTCCGCGCTTGCAGAAAAAGGACGCATTCTTAGCGCATATACGCCCGGATTCGGCGGTGCGGCAGAAGCAATATTTAAAATGGCGATTGGAAACGGCATTGGATTATCCATTGCAGAAGGAATATCCCTGGAGGAATTGTTTGCTTATCAGTATGGTTCCTTTATCGTGGAGATTGGCTCCGGCGATGCAAATATTCCTTTCTCCTCTGTTTTAGGTAAAACTATGGCAGACGCTGGCATAACCTTTGGCGGTCAGCGGGTGGATCTGGCGGCGCTCATAGAAAAATATGACAGGCGTTTGGAGGACGTATTCCCGCGGGATGCAAAGCAGAAATATGATGCAGCACCTGTGTTTACAACAGGAGCGGATAGCTGGAAGAAACCTGCTGCGGCAGTGGCACGACCGACCATGCTGATTCCGGTGTTCCCAGGTACGAACTGTGAATATGAATCTGCAAAGGCAGTGGAAGATGCCGGCGCGAATGCAAAGGTTCTGGTAATCAACAACTTGAGCGCTGAAGGAATTGCAGCATCTGTGCGCAGTTTTTCTGCGGCGGCACGTGAGGCGCAGGGAATCTTTATTCCCGGCGGCTTCTCCGGCGGAGACGAGCCGGACGGAAGCGGCAAGTTTATCACTGCATTTTTCCGCAGCTCTGCTGTACGGGACGCTGTCAGCGAGCTTCTGGAACAGCGGGACGGCTTGATGCTTGGTATCTGCAACGGTTTCCAGGCGTTGATTAAGCTGGGACTGGTTCCTTTCGGAAAGATTGTTGATACAGACGATACCTGTCCTACACTGACTTACAATACAATCGGCAGACACCAGTCTATGCTGGTGCACACCCGTGTGGCGTCTAATAAATCCCCGTGGCTGATGAAAACAAAGCCGGGTGAGATTCATACAATTCCCATTTCTCACGGCGAGGGGCGTTTTGTAGCATCTGCAGAGTTGATACGCAGTCTTGCGGAAAACGGACAAATTGCTACACAGTATGTGGATCTTGCCGGAAATCCTGCAATGGATACCCCTGAAAACCCCAATGGATCTGTTTGCGCGATTGAGGGAATCACTTCTCCGGATGGTCGTGTGCTGGGTAGCGGACTTTACAAAAATGTGCCAGGCAATTATGATATGCATTTGTTTGACGCATTTGTGGAATACTATAAATAATAGTTCATTTTCAGTATAAATAAGAAAGCGCTTCTATTTTATGAGGCGCTTTCTTTCATAAGGGGGGAGTTGTAGGGATGAAGCGGAATTTTATTCGTGATGTTTTAGAAAACCCTGAAAAATACGAAGGCAGAGAAGTGGTGCTCGGAGGTTGGATCCGCAGCCTGCGGGATTCTAAAGCCTTTGCATTTATAGATTTAAACGATGGCAGCTGTTTTACCGGTATGCAGATTGTGATGGAACGAGATCGACTGTCGGAGTATGATACGGTGGTTCGGTATCAGGTGGGCGCAGCTGTGGTTGTGCGGGGCGGGGTGTGTCTGACACCCGGTGCAAAACAGCCTCTTGAGGTGCATGCATATTCTGTAGAATTGGAAGGGGCGAGTGCTCCTGACTATCCCTTACAGAAAAAGCGCCATTCAGTAGAATTTTTGCGGCAGATCGCATATCTGCGCCCCAGAACCAATTTGTTTTCGGCAGTTTTCCGTGTGCGGAGCGAGACGGCATACGCGATTCATCAATTTTTCCACGATCGTGGTTTTGTGTATGTACACACGCCGATTATTACATCCAGTGACTGCGAAGGTGCGGGAGAGACGTTTCGTGTGACCGCTTTGGATGTGAATGATCCGCCGCGTCTGGAAACCGGTGCGGTGGACTGGAGTCGGGATTTCTTTGGAGTGGGTGCAAATCTGACCGTGTCCGGTCAGTTAGAAGGGGAGACCTTTGCCCAGGCGTTTGGAAAAATTTATACGTTTGGTCCCACATTCCGCGCCGAAAATTCCAATACTGCCCGCCATGCGGCAGAATTTTGGATGATTGAACCGGAGATCGCTTTTGCGGATCTGGCGGATGATATGACGCTTGCATGGGATATGATCCAATATATTATTAAAACAGTCCTGTCACGGTGCGCCGCGGAAATCGCATTTTTAAATCAGTTTGTAGATTCGGGATTATTGGAGCGGTTGCAGACGCTTGCTGAAAGTGCTTGTCACCATGTGACCTATACGGAAGCAATCCGACTTTTGCAGGACAGCGGGCATACATTTCAGTATTCTGTGGAATGGGGCAGCGACTTGCAGACGGAGCACGAGCGGTATCTGACGGAGGCGGTATTCCGCGGACCGGTATTTGTGACGGATTATCCTAAGGAAATCAAGTCTTTTTATATGCGTCTGAACGATGATGGAAAAACTGTTGCAGCGATGGATCTTTTGGTACCTGGAGTTGGTGAAATCATTGGCGGAAGTCAGCGTGAGGAACGGTTGGATGTGCTTCGTGCACGGATGCAGGAATGCGGGTTGAACGAGGCAGATTATGATTGGTACGTCAATCTGCGGCGCTGGGGCGGTACACGCCACGCAGGGTTCGGACTTGGCTTTGAGCGGATCATTATGTATTTGACGGGTGTTTCCAACATTCGGGATGTAATACCCTATCCCAGAACCGCAGGCAGCGCACCGTATTGAGATTGAAATAAGATGCTATCTTCGTCAGATCTACCTTAATAAAGGAATTGCCGCGAAGCATAAATAAAAAGGCTCCCTTGTGCAAAGGGAGCTGGCTCCGCAAAGCGGAGACTGAGGGATTGTTATACGATCATTTTGTAGTGTTAATAAATCGAAAGTTTAACTTGAACAACCCCTCCGACACAATCGCTACGCTTGGCTGTGCCACCTCCCCTTGCATAGGTAATAACAAAAACGGCGTATACCCTCTGTAGGGAATACGCCGTTTTTCTGTTCTAAGAGCGCATTTCTTACTCGCTGCGCAGGGCTTCTACGGGATCTTTCTTTGCTGCAAGTCTGGAGGGAATCAGTCCGGATATCAGAGTCAGTATCATACTGATCAGTACCAGAACAATGGCAGCCTGCCAGGGGAGTACAGCCATATTGGCGATGTCGGTGAAATGTTCAATAATAATATTTGCCGGAATGCAGAGCAGAGCGGTAATGCCGATTCCAAGAAGTCCAGCTGCAAGTCCTACAATCAGCGTTTCTGCGTTGAATACTCTGGAAACATCCTGTTTGGAGGCGCCGATAGAACGCAGAATGCCGATTTCCTTAGTCCGTTCCAACACGGAAATATAGGTAATAATGCCGATCATAATGGAAGAAACAACCAGAGAAATGGATACAAATGCAATGAGCACATAAGAAATTGCATTTATAATCGTGGTAATGGAGGACATGAGAATTGCCACATAGTCTGTGTATGAAATCTTATCCTGTTCCGCAACACTGTCGTTATAGGATTCAACGATTTCTGCAATCTTATCTTTTGCTTCAAAGCTGGATGCATAAATATTGATAGAGGAAGGGGTTTTGAGATCCACTGCACTGAGTTTTGCGATATTTTCGTCATAGGTCGCATCGGATACTGTAGGCGGCATGTAGTTGTCATAGTAGACGGCGGCTTGCTGTACGGTTGCGGCGGACAGTAATGTATCCAACTGCAGTGCAAGCTGATCAGCGGGGATGCCCGCAAGGCTTGCTTCTATTTCCTTTGTGTATTCGTCAGCGACAGCTTTGGCAATGTCTTCCTGCATACGCTCTGCCAGCTCTTCGTCACTCATTTTATCAATGTAACTGCGGATCGTTGCCTCGTCCACATTGGCGGATTCCTGATATACCGCTATAATTGCCGCTTCCATAGCAGCTCGGTTCGGGTAGGCTGCCATGTGCTCATTTACCATTTGTTCAAGTGCATCTTCCGGAATTTTTATGCTGATTTGTCGGAACAGATTCGCTTTTTCCGATGCAGACAACGCTGCGGCGTATGCCGAAAATGCTTCTGCCTTTTCTGAATCCTCCGGTTCTGTATTGCTTCCGTCATCAAAAGGAAGTCCTGTAAACACGTCTGTGGAGGGATCCTTTTTTTGCTGCGTGACAATTTCGCTTGCATTGGTCTGGTCAATAATATACCGGGTTAAATCAGAAGTATATCCCACTGCGCCGCGGATGGAGGTTGCGGCTGCATCTTCATCCGGACGAATTACGCCGGTGACTTTCAGCTGGATGCCGTTTTCAGCGGTGATTTTCATATAGTCTTCGTTTTCACGCATATCCGTCCAAACACCATCGCCGTCAGTGTCGGTGTAGTAATCGGAAGGAAGAACAGCGTGGAAGGTAAGTCCCAGAAGCTCGTCATATTCCCATGCTTGTTCGGTAACTTCTGTGGTTTCGCCGCGCATGGCTGCGGACATGATTTCATCGATTTCACTTTGATCCCGCAGACCCAGAGAATACAGATATACGTCGCTGAGTTCATCAGTTTTGCTGATTACCAGAACAACTTCGTCATAGTTCTTCGGCCAGGAGCCTGCCAGCAGGTTGTATTGATCCTTTACCAGCGGGTTGATGAGCTCGCCGTCCCTGCCCGGCATAATTTCCGACCAGACATTCATTTCCTGCATGGTATATTGGGAATAGGGGGAAGAGGACATTGCGCTGTCGTCATAGGAAAATCCCATTGCGCTGTACATAGCGGTCATAACGTTGGAGGGATTTACAGTGATGAAATTGTCTTCTGTGTCATATCCGTAAATGAGCAGGTCCAGCCCGTAGCCGTATTGGATTGCACTGATATGTTCTTTCAGTTCTTCATTGCTGTCAAGGAAGGTTTTAAAATCGGTCAGATTGTTGGTGGTAGTATCCATAGAGGCAAGGGAGTTGAACATATCCTGGATCTGGGCGGAAGAGTGTATTTTGCCGTCATCGTATTTCTTTTCATCGGTGCCCATGAATGCGGTGAGCATTTCTTCCAAATCTATGTTTTCTGTTTGTATGGTGACAGGATAACCGGAAAGGGTATCTTCCTGCACATCGTTGATGTAAAGCTGAATGCCGTTGGAAAGGGACAAAATCAGCGCAATGCCGATGATTCCGATGGAGCCTGCAAAAGAGGTGAGGGCGGTGCGTCCCTTTTTCGTCATTAAGTTATTGAGTGAAAGGGAAAGGGCTGTGAAGAAAGACATGGAAGTTTTCTTCTTTTTGGAAGAAGCCACATCTTTTTTGGTATCTGTCGGTTTTAACTCCGTCGCTGCTTTGGCTTCGCATCGGGTGTTTGCTTCATCGGAAACGACCTTCCCGTCCCGCAGCCGGACAATCCGGGTGGCGTAGGTTTCGGCAAGCTCCGGATTGTGAGTAACCATGATAACCAGTCTGTCCTGCGCAACCTTTTGCAGCAGTTCCATAATCTGTACGCTGGTTTCTGTATCCAGCGCGCCGGTAGGTTCGTCTGCAAGGATAATTTCCGGATTGTTGACCAGTGCTCTTGCAATTGCAACCCGCTGCATCTGTCCGCCGGACATTTGAGAGGGCTTTTTGTGAATTTGACTTTCCAATCCTACCTGACAAAGTGCTTCCTTGGCTCTTTTCCGCCGTTCCGATTTGGATACGCCGGACAGTGTCAGTGCCAACTCTACATTGGACAGCACGGACTGGTGAGGAATCAGATTGTAGCTTTGGAATACAAAGCCCACAGAATGGTTGCGGTAGGAGTCCCAGTTTCTGTCCTTGTATTCTTTGGTGGAGGTGCCGTTTATTACGAGATCTCCCGATTCATATTGATCCAGTCCGCCGACTACGTTCAGGAGCGTGGTTTTTCCGGATCCGCTGGCACCCAGAATTGCCACAAACTCGTTGCTGCCAAAGGACAGGCTTACTCCGTCCAGTGCAGCGGTTTTGGTGTCTCCGGTAATGTACGTTTTCTTGATGTTCTTCAGTTCAAGCATTTTGTGCGACCTCCTCTTTTTTGCAGAGCTGTTCTTCGATACTGTGTACGATCTTTTTCAATGTTTCAATTCCAGCCGCGGCTTTTTGCAAATCCTTTGATGAAACGGCAGTGTTATTGCAGAAATGGGCGCGCAGCGTTTGTTCTATTCCGTTTAATGCATCGCGCCCTTGTTCTGTTATCAGAAGCACTACGCTGCGTTCATCCTTTTTATTTCGTTGGCGTATAATAAATCCATCGCTTTCCAGCTTTTTACACATGGAGGAAACATTTCCCTGATTCAGATCCAACGCTTTGAAAACACTGCTGACAGTAGGATTTTCCTGATTGGCGATCAGATTGAGTGTAATGGAGGAAAGCGGTGTGAGTCCAAACTCCTGCACAATTTCCGTCATAATCCGGGCAAAGGATATTTTTGCTTGAATAAAGTTTGTGACAATCTCCATTTGTATAGGTGTGTCACTTTGTGCAAATTCCTGCGTTTTCATGACCGAACCTTTCCTGTTTATATTCGTGTGGTTGCGTCAAAGCGTTTCGCACAGCGGGGGCAAATCACGGAATGGGTGCCCTTTCGTTTTGGCAGGCGCAGAACCGCTTTGCAGTGCGGACATTTTTTATATCGGTACTCTTTAAAGTCCCGGATCTTGTTTTTCTGCAGAAGGAAGAAGTTTTTGATTTTTTTCCAAAATGAGGTGAAAATTTCATTTTCCCGTCGGCGGGCGGAAATGTTTCTGGAGAGGCAGCGATACAGCATCCAGAAAAGCAATACGGTTTCCAGCACATAAATGATGATACCGACTGGGGCAAAAGATGCAAAAATGACGCGCAGGATCCATAAAATCAGAATGGAAACAAGCAAACCGTAATACAGACTGTCAATACCGTAGCGACCGTAGAAAAACTGTGCGATCCGTTCTCGAAATCTCATAGCTTACCTCGTAAATATATTTGATTGGAATATATTTTAATGGCAATGTATTGCTGATTATACGCGATATTATTAAATTTCTGAAAATCATCCGAAACGGCTTGTTGCACAGACTGCTTTTTTGTGCTATACTGTTGTGCAACATATATATGTATATTAAGGGAGCATGCTTTGATATTTGAAAAATGGCTGGTGCCTGACCGGATGTTTGGGCACTATTATGAGATCACGCCGGATATGGTGCGTTCCATGGGGCGCAGCGTTCTGCTGTGTGATATTGACAATACGCTGGCTACCTACGATGATCCTCTTCCGCCTGCAAAGCTGACGGAATGGATAGAAAAAATGCGGCGGTCCGGGATTTCCGTTGCGTTTGTTTCCAATAATAATAAAGAACGGGTGGAACTGTTTAACGAGCCGTTGGGATGTGTGGCTTTTGCGGAGGCGGGCAAGCCGGGAACGAAATTTCTGGCGGCTGCGTGCGCACAGCTTGGTGTCACAAAGGAGCAAGCGATCCTTTTGGGCGATCAGCTTCTTACTGATTGCGCGGCAGGGAAGCGATTTGGCATTCCTGCATGGATTGTTCCGCCGATACGGGATAAGAAAACCCTGTTCTTTCGGTTTAAACGTCTACTCGAGAGACCGTATCTGCGCAGATGCCGACAGATCCATGATATAAAGGAATAAGTGGAGGGATTCGTTATGAAAGAAATTTTAACCGGGCGTATGAATGCGCTGCGCGCGTCAATGCAGGCGATGGGACTGGATGCAATATGGGTAACCGGCGCGGAAAATCATCTGTATGCCAGCGGATTTTCAAATCCTGACGGAACCTTGCTGATTACTATGGACGAGGCGTATGCTTTTCAGGACTTCCGGTATGCGGAAGCGGCGCGGCGCATCATTCCGAAAGAACTGTTCACGGTGATTATGCCGGAGGAACCGCGGCGGGTTTGGCTGCCGATGCTTTTGACGACCGGAGGCGTTCGGACGGTGGGATATGAAGATGGTACATTGACTTGCCGCGGCTTGGCAGCTTTGGAGCATGATTGCCCGGGAATCCGGTTTGTACCTTTGGGAGATTTATTTCAGACGCTGCGCAGCGTGAAAGACGCTTATGAAATCGACTGCGTGGAGAAGGCACAGCGGATTGCAGAAGCGGCGTTTGAGCAGCTTTTGCCCCGCATCACCTATACGGCAACGGAAATGGAGCTTGCGGCAGAGTTGGAATATTTAATGAAGAAAAACGGTGCACAGGGGATCAGCTTTGAAACGATTGCAGTTTCCGGATCCGCTTCTTCATCTCCTCATGGCGTTCCTAGGAATGTGCCGCTGGAAAAGGGATTTCTTACCTTTGATTTCGGTGCAGTCTATGAAGGGTATCATTCCGATATGACCCGAACGGTTGTGATTGGCAAAGCGGACGCGCAGATGCACCGGGTATACGATACGGTGCTCCATGCACAGGAGGCGGTGCTGGATGCAATCGGCGAGGGGCAGTCTTGCTTTAAAATGGATCAGATTGCCCGAGATATTATTGACCATGCGGGATACGCAGGTGCTTTCGGTCACGGACTTGGTCACGGCGTTGGCTTGGAAATTCATGAGTCACCCAATTTGAATATACGCAGCGGCGGTGCCAAGCTGCGCGTCGGGGAAATTGTGACGGTGGAACCGGGGATTTATCTTGCAGGGCAGTATGGATGCCGGATTGAGGATATGGTTTGCATTGTGCCGGGCGGCGCGCGGAACCTGACCCGCTGCCCGAAAGAACTGATTGAAATATAGCAAAATGAAGCTGTCTCTGCCCCAGCGGCGGCGAGTTCCACTTCATTTTTTCAGCAGGAAAATAGGTCTCCTGCTGAAACGGCTGAATGGCGAGTTTTCAGCTCTTATTGAAAAAATTTCCATATTTTTGCCTCGCCGGGCAAAAAATGGCGCAACCCCCTTGCAAAATGCGCAGGTTTGTATTAAAATAAAACGGAACAAGCGAATTTGTACATGAATATAGGAAAGGAGCTATCCTGTCAGACAGGATAACTGAATGTATGGTTGTAGCAGGCGATTTTAAAAACGGTATCACCTTTGATATGGACGGGCAGGTAATGCAGGTTATCGAATTCCAGCATGTAAAGCCCGGAAAAGGTGCGGCTTTTGTCCGTACAAAACTGCGTAATGTCATTACCGGAGCAGTTGTTGAAAAAACATTTTCTCCTACGGATAAGTATGAGGATGCACGCATTGACCGTAAGGATATGCAGTATCTGTACAATGACGGCGAGCTGTACTACTTCATGGATATGGAATCCTTTGAGCAGATGCCTTTGAACGCTGACAAGCTTTCTGAGAACTTTAAGTATGTGAAAGAGGAAATGATCTGCAGCATCAAATCCTACAAAGGCAATGTATTTTCTGTTGAGCCGCCCATGTTTGTTGAACTGGAAATTACAGATGCAGATCCCGGTGTAAAAGGCGATACAGCAACCGGTGCGACAAAAAATGCAACGCTGGAAACCGGCGCGGTGATTCGCGTGCCTTTGTTTATTAACCAGGGCGAGCGTGTTAAAATTGACACCAGAACCGGTGAATACCTGGAACGGGCATAAATTTACACATAACGGCGGTCGGGGCGGTTGCGTTTCGACCCCGTTTCCATTATTGTGCAGTGAAGAAAAGAAAGGATGAATGGAACATGAAACTTGGAGAAAAAAGTGCATATTTGCAGGGGTTGGCACAGGGACTCAATTTGGATCAGACTAAACCGGAAGGGAAGGTAATCAGCGAACTTTTGTCGCTTGTATCGGATATGAGCAGTGCAATTGAAGCGTTGGAACAGGAGTGCAGCCGCCTTCAGGAGTATATTGAAGAGATTGATGCGGATCTTGGAGACGTGGAAGAACTGCTTTTTGATGAAGATGAGGAAGACGATTTTGATGAGGACTGCGACTGTGACGGCTGCTGCGGCTGCGACGATACAGAACAGCGGATGCTCATGTGCGCCAATTGCGGTGAAACCATCTGTTATGATGAGACATTGGATCCGGAAAGCTTGATCTGCCCTGCTTGCGGGAAAGCTGCGGCAGGCGAAAAAGAGGAATAATGAATATAAAATAAAGGAGGATCTGCTACAGCAGATCCTCCTTTTTGGGAGAATTGTGTAATAGCTGCAATACTCTATTTAGCAGTATCTTCAAACGGTGGATTGACGCGGACGATCCCTCCGCCACAGCAAAGCTGCGCCACCTTCCTATGGAGTCGCGTAGCGGATCCTCACATGGAGGCTTGGCTTGAGGGCTCGACTCCCCTGTGTAAAAGGAGGTTGTCGCGAAGCCTCAAACTAAAAAAAGGCTCCCTTGTGCAAAGGGAGCTCCCGCGAAGCGGGTGAGGGATTGTC
>CASTST010000038.1 GCA_949451655.1 uncultured Eubacteriales bacterium
GAAAGACATCGTTCACCCATTTGATTTTGGCTTCTTTTCCGGTCAGCCGCCGGATGGCGCGTACCACTGCCACCGCCGCCGCACCGGTAATCCCTACCGCATCTGCAAGGGATGCAGACGCGGTGAAAATAAGACTCATATAAATGCCGGTACTGGGCGGGGAATAAAAGCTGCGTCCAAGCCGTCCCCTGCCGGCAGTCTGCTGATCTGCTGTGATCAACAGGATTTTTTCGCCGTCCTGCTCCCCTGCCAACAGTCTCCGCTTCGCCTCATTATTGGTAGAATCAATGGTTTCAAAGGAAACAACGGAAATCTGATCCCGCAGGGATGGAGGCAAACAGGCACCGATTCCCGCAGGCGTCAGCCGATCGGTCTGCTCCGCCAGCGCATATCCCAAGTTTGTTACGCCTTGAATATCGTAACCGTCCCCCCGCAGCGCCGTAATGGCTTTCCACACCGCGGCACGGGAAACCTGGGCTTCCCCGGCCAAAATTTCGCCGGACACATAACTGCCCCGATTTTTTTCCAAAATTTCCAAAACCTTATCTTTTGCAGCCATGCAAAGCATCCCCTTCCGGGTTTCCCCAGCTTATTTTCCAATAATTCGTGCGCACAAAGCGTCCGTATACGCAGCTGCCTCCAGCATCCGGTCATAGCTGACCCGTTTCTCCCGGTTCCAGGTATTTTCCATTACATAAGGAAGTCGCTGCCGAATCTTCATCTGTTCATCCGCAAGTCCCTCATCCAGAGACGGGAACGCTTTTTCCACCGTATCTCCCCATGCGTGGAGCTGTCCGCCAAGCACTGCGTCTGTAGAATCAATTCGCGTGCAGTTGTTATAGTAAGCAGAGCTTTCAGAAATAGAGCCAAAGGAATACACATCCCAGTTATAGCTGTCGCGGGTACTGTAATACCAGGTTGGCGTTACAATATAGTTAGGGATCCAGGAGCAGTTGATAACAGAAAATCCGCTTTGCAGCAGAGACTGCGCCGTCTGGAAGCCGCCGTCCCACACCATGACAGTCACTTCCTTGGGAATCATATCATTCACGTACTTGGAAAATCCTTCCCAAACGATGGGTTTTCTGCCGCAATCCAGCACGGCTTGCGCCATTTTTGCGATAAAGTGACCGAGATACTGGAGCATGACATATTCTCTGCCGGGAATACCCGGCGCTTCGTTTTCTTCTTTATAACCTAAAGAGCGGCCATACCGGATGCATTCGTCGCAGTCCAGCCACCAACCCATACGACCTTCATCGCCGCCGATATGGATATATTCGGACTCGGGGAACAGCTCGCACAGTTCCCGATACAAGCTTTGCATTGCTTCAATGGTTTTTTCATGGAAGCAGACAATTCCCTTATCCCCAAACACCTGGGGGTATTTCTTCTGCAAATAAGTAGCGTGACCGGGCGCGTCAATTTCCGGCACAAGCTGTACATCCCGGGAGTGGGCATATGCGCGCAGCCGCTCGATTTCCTCATAGGTATAGCATCTATCCACGCTGGTAGCATCGGGGAACACCTGTGAGGGGAGCGTATACGCTTCATCATCGGAAAAATGCAGCTGCAGGTATTTCACTTTATACAGCCAGCACATATCTATGTATTCCAGCAGCAGGGGCAATGCGTGGCGGCTGCGGGCACAGTCGATCATCAATCCACGGTATGCACTCTCCGGCTGATCCCAAACGGTGCCCACCTGCACCTGCAGTTTATTCTCCACCTTTTTGCCCATTTGCAGGAGAGTGGCAAGCGCGTATCGAATTCCTTCCCGATCCCTAGCATAGATGCGGATTTTTCCGTCATTTGCGGAAATGATTTTATATTCTCCCTGCGCAAAGGATGCATCTGTGATAAGGTAAATTCCTTCTGTGTCAGCCGCCGGTGCGGACTCAGACATAGCAACTTCCAGATCCAGCCCTTTTTTTGCATATTCGCAGAAAGTGCGGGCAGACTCTTCGTAATCACCAAAAAAGAGAGCAGGCGCATACCAGCGCACATGTTCTTCTCCGCAAAATCCCTTAGGGGAGGGGATAATTTGTGTCAGCATTGCCATTTTCCAACCATTCCTTTATTTCAACTTTTATACTTTTTCAGCTTGGTTCATTCTATCATAGGTACATTTCAAAGTCAATCATTCCCATGTAAAAATACAGGTTTTAGGGCTGGCTTTTTGCGCAGAAAAATATGCTTGTACAATTTGAACAAAACATGAACATTTATTCGGAATTTTGTTTTTCCACAGAAGTAATCCACACCCTGTGGAAAAGTCTGTGGAAATGTATATATACAAGGGATTTTTTATGGTGGAGCTTGTTGAAAACTGTTTGGAAATACAAGCGGGAAATTTTTTAGTAAATTTGGATGTAGAAAATTTTGAGTATGTGCATGTTATAAAGCCTCCATCAAATGTTACAAAGTCCCCTTTGTGCAAAAGGGGAGCAATGCAGCATTCCCGCTCACTTAGCCTCCCTTGTGCAAAGGGAGGTGGCATGCCGTGAGGCATGACGGAGGGATTGTAAAATTTTCGATTTGTAGATAATTCAAAATAATAGTATAGACAATCCCCCACCCGCTGCGCGGGAGCCCCCTTTGCACAAGGGGGCCTTTAAAAGTTGTGTGCTGTATCGGTCCCACTTTGCTGAGGGAGGCTTTAAAAAGTTTGCGTGCTGTGTGAAGCCAGCTCCTTTTGCTGGCGAGGAGGCTTTGGGGAGGGAGGAGCCACGCAGTGGATCCTCATATGGGAGCCTTTAGAAAAAATTTTGTATATAAAAAAACCGCCGGGCTGCCCCAACGTGGTCAGCAGCTGCCAGCGGTTTTATTGAACAGATGTATAATCCGTTCCACGGGACCAGCCCGTACAAATATAGTATATGCCAAAATACGGCATCTGATACAAGCAAATTTATTTTGCTTTTGATTCGCAGTATATACAGCGGTACACCCGATTTTCCGGATCATCCAACCGGAAGGTATGGGGCAGTTCCTGTTCCACTGAAGTAATGCACCGGGGATTCTTACACCGGATCACACCGGTAATCTGTTCAGGCAGTTTCAGATGAATCCGCTGGGACACATCTCCGTCCTCTATGGTACTGACCGTCACACCCGGATCCACATATCCGATAATATCCAAATCCAGCGGAACATTGCCGTCAATTTTGATAATATCCTTGCGGTCCATTTTCAAACTGCATGCATTGGTTATAATCGCAATAGGACAACTGAGCTCGTTCAGCTTTAAAATCCGGTAAAGCTCCATACCCCGCCCTGCGGTGATATGATCCAGTACGATTCCGTTTTTTATGGGATTGACCAGCATATTTACATTCCCCTTTCTCTGTTTCATTGTATGTCCAAAAGCATCAGCATCAGCGCCATACGGATAAACTTGCCGTTCAGCGCCTGCCGGAAATAGCACGCCCGGGGGTCATCGTCCACCGCTACGGAAATTTCATTTACCCGGGGCAGCGGATGCAGGATCGACAGATCCGGCTTTGCACCGGTAAGCTTTTCCGGTGTGAGAATGTAGCTGTCCTTCAAACGGATGTAGTCTGCCTCGTTGAAAAAGCGTTCCTTCTGCACACGGGTCATATACAGAATATCCAGTTCAGGAATTGCCGCCTCCAGATTTTTTGTTTCCGTAAAGGTTACATTATCCAAGCTGCCCAGCTTATTCTGCATATACTCCGGCAGACGCAATTCGTCAGGAGAAATGAGCACAATCCGGATTCCGGTATATCGGGAAAGCGCTTCTATCAGGGAATGCACTGTCCGACCGAATTTCAAATCTCCGCAAAAGCCTACGGTAAGATCGCAAAGCCGCCCCTTTTCCCGGTGAATGGTAAGCAGATCTGTAAGGGTTTGGGTGGGATGATTGTGTCCGCCGTCGCCGGCATTGATTACAGGCACCTGACTTTTTGCCGACGCTACCAACGGCGCCCCCTCTTTAGGATGGCGCATAGCAATAATATCCGCATAACAGTTTACTGTCCGTATGGTGTCGGCAACGCTTTCGCCCTTTGCTACAGACGAGCTGGTCGCCTCTGAAAATCCCAGCACATTTCCCCCAAGCTCATACATTGCAGCTTCAAAGGACAGCCGTGTACGGGTGGAAGGCTCAAAAAACAAGGTCGCAAGCTTTTTACCCTTGCACTTTTCCCGATATGCGTCCGGATTTGCGATAATGTCCTCCGCAACCCGGATCAGCGCGTCAATTTCTTCTGTGGAAAGATCCAATATACCGATCAGACTTCTCATGAAAATCTCCATTCTGCCCGGCTAAAACCCATATAGGTTCGCGCTGGGAATTTAATTTTACTTAAGCCTCCCCCTAGCAAAGGGAGGTGCCGACCAAGCGTAGCGATGTCGGCGGAGGGATTGTCTGCACGTGCTGCCGATTTGTTGATCCTGCAAAATGATAGCTTTACAATCCCCCAGTCTCCGCTACGCGGAGCCAGCCCCCTTTGCACAAAGGGGCCCAATAGAAATATGTGCTACACGGGATGCCACAGGGGTTCGATAATTGAACCCTGCACAAGGGAGGCTTAATTAAATTGCATCACAGTTCCCTTTGCTGGGGACCTAAAAACGCAGACCCCCTATGGAGCCACGCAGTGGATCCTCACATGGGAACTTAAAAACGCCGTTAGCACCCCTCTTGAAACTGCGCAGTGAACCTCCCAAACGAAGCCCTTTTGCGTGTGCAAACCTTTATTTCTGCATCCAGCTTTCATCTGAAGGATTGTCCCGGAACCGAATCAGGCGGGCAATATCCTCCATGGCAATATATCCGTTTTCTCCGGCTGCCTGCGCTACCGCGTCAAAGCAGGTCAGACTGTGATTTTCCACATCCGCGGCACTGAGACGATCCAGTCCTTTCTGCATGCCATATGTGAAGATGCTCACAACGCCCAGCACCTGTGCGCCGACTTCCCGCAGCGCCTCCACCACATCAATTACGCTTCCGCCGGTAGAAATAAGATCCTCAATTACCACGACCTTCTGACCGGCTTCCAGCTTTCCCTCAATCCGATTCTGTCTGCCGTGATCCTTATTTCCGCCGCGTACATATCCCATGGGCATGTCCAGCATCTGTGCTGCAATGGCAGCATGCGCAATTCCTGCGGTACTGGTACCCATCAACACTTCTGCCTGGGGATAGTAGGTCTTCACCGCATCGGCAATGGCAGTTTCCACAAGGGTACGTACTGCGGGAGCAGTAAGAATCAGTCTGTTATCACAGTAAACGGGGCTTTTGATTCCACTTGCCCACGTGAAAGGTTCGTCCGGACGGAAAAATACCGCTTTGATGTCCAACAAGGCTTTTGCAATCTGCATTTCTGTATTCATTTATATTACCATTCCTTTCTGATTTACATACAAAATTCTGCAACACAGCGTTTATATGCAGCAACAGGATCTGCTGCCGCAGTAATGGGACGTCCCACTACAATGTAATCACTGCCGATTTCCCGCGCACGTGCCGGAGTAGTAACCCGTGCCTGATCCCCTTTGTCGCCATCTGCAAAACGCACGCCCGGCGTTACTGTAAGGAACGATCCACCGCAGGTCTCCTTCACCATGCCGGCTTCCAAAGGAGAACATACCACGCCGTCCAATCCGGCTGTCTGCGCATTTTTCGCATAGGCACATACTACCTGCTCCACCGGCTCATGGATGCGGATATCCCGCTCCATAACCTCCTGGCTTGTAGAGGTAAGCTGGGTTACGGCAAGAAGGATGGGACGTTTTTCTCCGGCGGAGGAAAGTCCCCGCAGCGCTCCCTCCATCATAGGGATCGCACCGGCTGCATGGAGATTGCACATATCCACGCCAAGGCGCGCCAGCACAGCCATGGCTTTTTCCACTGTGTTGGGAATATCATGCAGCTTTAAATCCAAAAAGATTTTATGCCCACGCTCCTTTGTCAGGCGGACAATATCCGGACCTGCCGCATAAAACAGCTCCATACCGATTTTCACAAACGGTCTTCTCTCTTCGTTCGCAAACAGATCCAAAAAATCCGTATACGCCTGCGCGCTTGCGAAATCACACGCAACGATTACATCTTTTCCCATTTTATTCTTCTCCTATGTATTTATATATGCGCCCCACCGATAATTTCGGAAAGGGACTGGATACCGTACTTTTGTGCCCGTTCAGGCAGTGCCTCTATAATATCTCGGCTTGCCCACGGGTTCACCAGATTTGCTGCGCCCACCTGCACCGCAGACGCACCTGCCAGCATCATTTCAATCACATCATCCGCAGTGGATACGCCGCCCATACCGATGATGGGGATTTTCACCGCTTCATAAACCTGGTACACCATCCGAAGTGCCACCGGGAAAATGGCGGGACCGGAAAATCCGCCCATTTTATTGGCAATCACAGGCTTTTTCCGCTTCAGGTCAATCCGCATACCCAAAAGGGTGTTGATCAGTGCCAATCCGTCTGCACCTGCGTCCTCACAAGCCTTTGCAATGGATACGATATCGGTCACGTTAGGCGTGAGCTTGATATACACCGGCTTGTCCGTTACCGCCTTCACCGCCCGGGTTACTGCCGCAGCCGCCGCCGGGTCTGTACCAAAGCTGATTCCGCCGCCGTGAACATTGGGACAGCTTACGTTCACTTCAATGATACCAACCTGCTCCGCCTGATCCATCCGTGCGGCGCACGCGGCATATTCTTCTATGGAAAAGCCGCTGATATTGGCAATCACAGGCTTTTTATAATGCGTTGCCAAACGGGGAAGCTCCTCAGACACCACCTTCTCCACGCCGGGATTCTGGAGCCCCACCGAATTGATCAGTCCTGCGGTACACTCCGCAATCCGCGGGGTAGGATTGCCGAACCGGGGGTGCAGCGTTGTTCCCTTTATGGAAATGGATCCTAAAATATTCAAGTCATACAAAGGTGCAAATTCTTCTCCGAATCCGAAGGTTCCGCTTGCAGGAATCACCGGATTGTCCAGCACAAGCCCGGACAGCGTTGTTTGCAGATTTACCACCGAATTTCCTCCTTTTCCAAAACAGGACCGTCTTTGCAGATCCGTTTTGTACCATATTTCGTCTCGCAGCTGCATCCCATACATGCGCCGAATCCACAGCCCATCCGTTCTTCAAAGCTGAACTGTCCGCCGCATGCAGTCGCGTCATAGACTGCCCGAAGCATTGGCTCCGGTCCGCAGGAGAATGTATAATCCGGTGCGGGAAGAGCTTCCAGCGCTGCAGTAACAAAGCCTTTTGTGCCGGCACTTCCGTCCGCAGTGGTAATCACCACCGGGATACCGGCAGCTTCAAACTTCTGCTGTAATATAACTTCCTTTGCAGTATTAAATCCAAGAACAGCCGTTACGTTTCTGCCGCTGTCCCGAAGTGCCTTTGCCGTCCAGAACATGGGAGGCGCGCCTGCGCCGCCGCCGATTACCAGCGTATTTTTACCTGCCTGTTGAATATCAAAGCCGTTGCCCAGCCCGGTAAGCAGATCCAGCGTTTCTCCGGGGGTCATACAAGCCATTGCATCTGTGCCCTTACCGACTGCTTTATAAATGATCCGCAGAATTCCTGATGACCGATCCACATCATGCACCGAAATCGGACGGCGCAGATAGAATCCGTCCAATGCGATATTAACAAACTGTCCCGGCACAGTTATAGCGCTGATATCGCCATGGAGCGCCATTTCATACATATCCGGTGCAATCCGAATATTCTCTTTTATTTCAAAAAGGTCTTGTTTCATATAAAATCCTTTCTTTATATGTTATAGCTCTTCCGGCATCGTCAGAACAGACTTGTCCCGCCACACGATGCGACCGTCGCATACGGTAAGCAAGCATTGCCCGAACACCTTTGTTCCTGCAAAGGGAGTCGCCCGTCCCATAGTCAAAAAGGATGCGGGATCTACCGTATATGACTGTTCCAGATTAAACACTGTAAAATCCGCAGGTGTACCGGGAAGAATCCCGCTTATACCCAGACCGAACCGACTGCATGGATTGTCACACAGCATTTGCAGAATCCGTTCCAGCGGTACGATACCGGGACGAACCAAGTGGGTATACAACACCGGAAACGCGGTTTCCAAACCCACTACACCCATCAGGCTGCCTGCAAGACCCTTGCTTTTTTCTTCTGCGGTGTGAGGCGCATGGTCAGTAGCGATCATATCAATTGTACCGTCCAGAACACCCCGGATCAGCGCATCCCGGTCGCCTCTGCTTCGCAGGGGCGGATTCATTTTGAATCTGCCGTCCTCCTGCAAATCCTCGTCGCACAAAGCAAGGTAATGGGGAGCTGTCTCACAGGTCACATTTACGCCATCCGCTTTCGCCTGTCGGATCAGTTCCACACTTTCTGCGCAGGAAATATGGCAGACATGATACGCGCATCCTGTTTTCTTCGCCAGCGCAAGATCCCGCTGAATAGGTCCCCATTCCGACTGGGAGCAAATGCCCTTATGCCCGTGCGCGGCAGCATATGCGCCATCGTGTATATACCCACCGTGCAGGAGGGATTCATCCTCACAGTGTGCCGCAATGATTTTACCGAGAGCAGCCGCCCGTATCATAGCAGCCTCCATTTTTTCATCGGACTGCACGCCTTTTCCGTCATCGGAAAAGGCAATTGCTTCTGTCATCTCCCCTATGGGAGCAAGGGTTTCGCCTTTTTCACCCACCGTAATCGCTCCATAAGGATACACACGGATTTTTGCATCCCGGCGGATTATGGACAGTTCTGCTTCCAAATGTTCCGGGCTGTCCGGCACCGGATTTAAGTTGGGCATAGCACACACACGGGTATAACCGCCCCGTGCGGCAGCGGCAGTTCCGGCAGCAATCGTTTCTTTACATGAAAATCCGGGCTCTCTGAGGTGTACATGCACATCAGCAAACCCGGGAAATATAAAATATTTTTTAGCATCAACAACAAAATCGGGACGGAGAAAAGGATCGGAAATCATTCCGTCCGACAAAAACAAATCACCAGATGTAATACGACCGTTCTGATACATTGCAGCGTCTTTAAATACGATTTTCATACCCGTTCTCCTGATAAAATTTTGAAATACCCACGTTAAGTCTCCAGCCAAAGGAGGTGGCACCGCAACGCCCCTCTACTAAGCCCCCTTGTGCTGGAGCCGCATAGCGGATCCTAAGGTGGTGGCATGCCCAAGCACACACCCTTATTGAAGCCCCCCTTGTGCAAAGGGGGGTGCCGATACAATCGGCGGGGGGATTGTAAAACTGCCGATTTGTCGATCATTCAAAATGATAGAATTACAATCCCTCACCCGCTGCGCGGGAGCTCCCTTTGTTGGGGGGAGCCTTTTTAGTTTATGCTACGCGGGAGCTCCCTATGGAGCCACGCAGTGGATCCTCACATGGGAGCCTTTTCCTTTTTTGTGCTTGGTTGACAACTCCCTTTACTGGGGGAGCCTTTTAGGAGTGAGTGACGCTCCGCGATAGTCCCCTTTGTCGGGGGAATCCTTTTATATCCTCACATTTTTTGCAATAAAAAAGATCTTGCCCGGCAAGATCATCCCGCATAAAACAAAACCACAAAGTACTTTGCGGCATGCTCCATATAAAAATCTTGACGGTATCGCTGTACCTGCTTAAAGATTCTTATAGTAGGATAGCATATCGGATGATACTTGTCAAGAGGAAAATCGGGATTTTTCGCGAATTCTCTCAACTCAAAATCCCAATCACGGCACCCATGGTACCCCGCACCCCACCGGTAGCTCTGTGAGAATGATACAGCGCCGGATTACACCGTGTGCATTCCCCGCACACATCCACCGCATCTGCGCCCGCTTCCAGCAGCAGTTCCCGATTCATTCTGGCAATGTCCGCATACAGCGCGCCGTCACGATTTATCACGTACTTGTCGGCAAAAGCACTGCCCCGCAGCTCCGCTACTGCATCCCGCAATTCCCCGCCGACCTGATAGCAGCAGGGATGGATGCACGCGCCTACAGCCGCATATATCTGTACTGCACCCATTTTCCGCAGCATTGCAACTGCCCCCGCAGCAATGCCGGCAGCGGTTCCGCGCCAGCCCGCATGGACAGCGCCTACCAGCGGCGCGCCAGCTTCCGTCACCCCTGCAAGAAGCACAGGCGCACAGTCTGCCACCCGCACCAAAAGCGTGATTCCCGGCTGATCCGTAACAAATCCGTCACAGGAGAACGGCACATCCCGCAGGGTGCCCTCACCGGCATTTTCGCGGGTTACATACCGGATGATATCCGAGTGAATCTGAGGCGTACACACCACATCCTCGGGAAGTCCCGCATACTGACAAAGCATGCGGATGTTCTCAATCACCGTTTCCCGATCGTCCCCCCGGAAAAATCCCGTATTCATAGACGCAGTGTGCGGCAGGGTGCTGATGCCCCCTTCTCTGGTAGAAAATCCATGGGCTGTGCCGGGGATTTCCAGCACATCTGATTTCCATATGTAGTTATTATATTGAAACATAAAATCCATCCTTATTATGTAATCCGCCTCAAAGTTCCCATGTGAGGATCCACTCCGTGGCTTCAAGGGGGGCAGCACGGCATAGCATTCCCGTTCACTTAGCCCCCTTGTGCAAAGGGGGGTGTCACGGCCAAGCGCAGCGATCGTGTCGGGGGGATTGTCTGCACATGCTATCAATTTACTGATCCTGGAAAATGATCGTATAACAATCCCTCAGTCGCTATCTCGACAGCTCCCTATGGAGCCACGCAGTGGATCCTCACATGGGGACCTTTTTGTTTGGTAGAAATTTGCACAAGAAAGCTTTTTCTAAACCCAAGCCTCCCCTGTGCAAGGGGAGGTGGCACACCGTAGGTGTGACAGAGGGATTGTCTGCACATGCTGCCGGTTTGCAGATTCTTCAAAACGATAGTATAACAATCCCCCAGTCAGCATCGCTACGCTTTGCTGACAGCCCCCTTTACACAAGGGGGCCTTTTTTGGGGGGTGCGCTGCGCAGGAACTCCCTTTGCTGGGAGGGAGGCTTTTGATGGAAGGTGCACTGCGCAACACCTCCCCTTGCTGGGGGGGAGGCTTTTTGTTTGATGGGAAATTGCACAAAGGGACTTCTCGTATATGACTGCCAATAGCTTATCCACAAAAAGAATGAGGGGGAACATTTCCATGTTCCCCCACCATAATTAAACAACCAAATCGGACAAGGCGTTGTACAAATCCTCATCGGATTCCAGATACACCTCAGACCACTCCATGGTATAAATTGCGCCCAAAAGACTTTTCCCGCTCACCTTAAAATCGGTATTGTCTGTCAGAATCACTCTTCCCTTTGCCTTTGTGGCAACTGCCACCAGCTTGCTTACATCGGACATGGTGTCTATGCGGATTTTAATTCTGTTCATGCCGTTTCTCCTTATCTTGATTCAATGCATTCTATCGTATGCGGCGGACGCGGGGGATATGTACCGTTTTACGCAATCACTTCGCCCCAGCATTCACCGAACGCGCATGCCGCATTGGCTTCATCTGTATCAATATGCATAGCAGGTGCAAAGTTTTCGTTTACACGAACAACCACATCACCGAACACGGTGCTTCTGTCTGCGTTGGAAATCTTAACGGAAACAATCTGCTTATCCTCCACGCCGAATTCCTTTGCATTTTCGGGTGTGAAATGGATGTGCCGCTTTGCAGCGATTACGCCCTCTGTCAGCTCCACTTCGCCGCAGGGGCCAACCAGCTTGCATGCGCCGCTGCCTGCAACGTCGCCGCTCTCACGGATCGGTGCGGCAATTCCCAGCGTACGTGCGTCTGTCAGAGATACTTCTACCTGAGACGCCTTTCTTGCGGGTCCGAGAATAATTACATTGGCAATGGATTTCTTGGGGCCAACCACTGTAACCCGTTCTTCGCAAGCGAACTGACCGGGCTGGCTCAATGCCTTTTTGAACGTAAGAGACGCGCCCTCTCCGAAAAGGATGGCGATATGCTCCTCTGTAAGATGGACATGGCGCGCGCTGGTTTCAACTAAAACTTTCTTTTCCATAATGATTCTTTTGCCTTTCCTGATATTTATATATAGTACAAAATGTAAAAATACAGCGGGAATGATTCCTGCCAATTATTGTATCACAGCCGTACATCAAATGCAACAGGCAACTATGGATTCTTTGGTTTTTTCTGCATCCCCGCCCACAGCAGAATAATAATCTGTCCGGGAACGCCGATAACAAACAACAGCCACAGATTTTGGGGCAAACAGGTGAGATATACCGCGCCCAGAAGCGTCCACATCAGCAGAGATATATACAGATAATTTCGCCGCCGGATTCCCCAAACGGAATTAAAAACAATTGCTACAACAAAGCTTACCGGAACCGCCCACACAAAGGAAAGCCAAAGAGGTCCCTGCACCGGGGAAAATGTGAGAAATACAAACACAGCCGTTGCAATCAGCCACACCAGCGCCACAGACAGAAGGGCAATAATCCGATGCTTATGTTTTTTCCCGCCGGGAACCGCAGACGGTGCGTCCGCTTCCGCGTGATCTTCCCGGAGAAGATAATCCACCGTCACACCAAACAGGGATGCAATAGCGAGGAGAACGCCTGCATCCGGCATAGACGCGCCGGATTCCCATTTTGATACCGCTTTATCGGAATACTGCAGTTTTTCCGCAAGGGTTAGTTGGGTATAACCTGCATTTTTGCGCAGGGTGGCAATATTGGCAGCAACAATCTTGCGAATATCTTCCATATTACGACCATCCTCCCTGCAAAATAAAAGCTATGTTATTATTTTATCATGATCCGCCGGGCAAGTCAACAGCAAAGCGTTTTCCAGGCAGTTTACCCGCAATGGGTCCCACTCCGTCAATTGGATTTCAACTGCCCAGCAGTCTTGTTAAATCCGCAATAGAAACGTCCATTCTTGCAGACACTTCCTCCATATCCATACCAGAACTAAGAAAACGATTCACAACCATTTTCATATCTTCACCAACTTCTATGATATGACCGTCTAAATCATAAAACCGAATGACCCTCTGACCCCAACTGTGTTCAATTATATCCTCCAAGTATTCAATATGGGGATATTTTTTCAGTTTATCTAAGAAACCGTCAAAATCTTGTTCCTCAAAACATATTTCCATATTGTTAGGTTGATTCAACACACTGCCTTTGGATACGCCCACAAGCCAATCAAAATCCTGCTGTAAAGCGAGACCACAGGTAAAAGCTATATTTTTCCCATAATCCTGAAATACTTCTAATCCGAATAAATCTTCATAAAACTTTCTTGCGACGCGAATATCGGATACGGATAAAACTGTACAAGAATATTTCATGTGCATACTCCTTTCAAGCTTCATTTATCATTCTGTATTTTACCACAAGATTCTGTCTGACGGTGTACTCTTTTTTAAAATTACCGGAAATTTGCACAGCAGCCCTTATCCCGAAAAAGACGGCAAAAGCCCTGTCACTATAGGAAATTCTACTGTCGGTAGAGTTGCCCTCTCCCCACTCTACCAAGCAGGTTTTATCTATCTACCTCCCCTTTGATTAGGTAGGGTGACTTTTGGGAAAACTTATGGTACAGTCAAATCAGATCCTATACAAGGAGAAAGGAACACACAGCATGAACACAAACAACACAGTATATGAAGGCGCAATCCGCCGCAGACATATCATTCGGCGCAGACGCAGACGTGCCGATATTTTTGCAAAAATCATCCGGATCCTCACTACAGCGCCTATTTTATCTTTCGCGCTGTTTACCATTTTATATTTCACAGGAGGCGTGTTCGCTTCCCCGGCAGAATATGCCGTAACCGTTATTTTATTTACCCTGCTTCCCCTGTCCGCCTATCCGCTCCAGCCCATACTCCCTGCTTTTCGAAACCGCGGTAGAGAAGGACAGCGCATTCTTGCCATGATTATGGCAAACGCAGGATATTTGCTGAGTATGCTTTACGCCATTTTTGCAGGTGTGGGCAGCAGCCTGCTCACATTGTACCTGACGTATCTGTTTTCCGGTGCGGCACTTTTGATTATCAACAAAGCCTTTGGCTTCCACGCAAGCGGACACGCCTGCGGTCTGTGCGGACCGGTAGCCGCACTGGTTTGCTTCACCGGCTGGATCAGCCTTGCAGCAGGCGCTGTTCTGTTCGCGCTTGTATTATGGGGAAGTCTGCACATGAAACGGCACACTGTATCCCAATTTTTCGCAGGCAGCGCGATTTCAGTTGTAATTTTCATCAGCCTTGCGGCGATGCTGCTGTGAGCAGAAACGTATAAAAAAGCCTCCCTCTAGAAGAGGGGCTATCGCTCAGTTTTGCACAAATAAAAGGCTCCCTTGTGTAAAGGGAGCTCCCGCGTAGCGGGTGAGGGATTGTAAAATATCAATTTGCAGAATCAACAAATTGGCAGTATATTCAGACAATCCCTCCGAGTTTTGCTACGCAAAACCCACCTCCCTTTACACAAGGGAGGCTTTTGGGTGGTAGAAACTTACAGCGAGCCACCTCCCTATGGAGCCACGTAGTGGATCCTCACAAGGGAGCCTTTTTATTTGTGCAAAATTAAGCGAAAGCCCCCTTTGCTGGGGGGAGGCTTTTTGTTTGTGCTAATTGTTACTTTTCCAAAATCTTTTCCGCCGTTGCCTGAATTACGCACAGACACAGAATATCAATTGCCTGCACC
Organism: uncultured Eubacteriales bacterium; assembly: GCA_949451655.1. Classification (GTDB taxonomy): domain Bacteria; phylum Bacillota; class Clostridia; order Oscillospirales; family CAG-272; genus Avispirillum. The sequence continues at coordinate 14,701 of CASTST010000038.1, forward strand.
AGTTCATCATAAGAAGGGAACGTAGGGGCAATCCGCAGATGGGTGTCTGCCGGATCCTTTCCGTAAGGATATGTAGCGCCAACATCCGTAAGCTTCACGCCTGCTTCCGCCGCCAAGGCATACACACGCTTGGCGCATCCCGGTTCAACCGCCAAATCCACAAAGTATCCGCCCCGCGGCTCCGTCCACTGGGCGATTCCCGTGAGATTTTCCCGGAATGCACGGATTACCGCTTCAAATTTCGGACGCACAATTGCAGCGTGCCGGCGCATAATCTCCCGCACGCCCTCCGCATCCTTTAAAAACCGAACATGGCGCAGCTGATTGATCTTATCCGGACCGATTGTCTGTGCGGAAAGATAGGGCTTGATCTGCTTCAGGTTGTTGTCACTTGCCGCAAACAACGCCAAACCCGCGCCGGAATAGGTGATTTTCGATGTGGAAGCAAAATAGAAAATCTGATCTTCCTTGCCGTATTTTTTCGCAAGGGCAAAAATATCTGCAAGGGGAACCGTTTCATCATACAATTCATGCACAGCATACGCGTTGTCCCAGAAAATGCGGAAATCGTCCGCCGCACATTCCAAAGCCGCCATACGTTCCACAACCGCATCGGAATATGTATATCCCTGGGGATTGGAGAATTTCGGCACGCACCAGATTCCCTTGATGCTGCTGTCCTCTGCAACCAGCCGCTCCACTGTATCCATATCCGGACCTTCCGGCGTCATCTCCACAGGAATCATTTCAATTCCCATGGTCTGGCAAATGGTAAAATGCCGGTCATATCCGGGACTGGGACACAAAAACTTGATCTTCCCCTGCTTACCCCACGGCTCTTTTCCGCCGTACACGCCAAACAGCATCGCCCGGGCAACTGTATCGAACATCAAATTCAAAGATGCGTTTCCGCCGATAATAATATTGTCCGCCGGAATACCCAGAACGGAGGAAAACAACGCCCGCGTCTCCGGGAGCCCCTCTAAATTGCCGTAATTTCTGCAATCTGTTCCGTCCGCAGCAGTGCAGGTGTCTCCGGCTACCGCTTCCAGCATGGGACCGGCAATCTCCAACTGCTCCTTACCGGGCTTGCCCCGGGTGAGATCCAAAGAAACGCCCTTTTCTTTCCACACGGACAGCTTCTCCACAGCGCTGTTTAAACGCGCCTGCAATTCTTCCCGTTCCATTGCTTTCATTTCATTCATGCTGATACTTCCTCACATCCACATTTTTGCATATTTTACGCCGCAAAATTTCAAAATAAATACAACATTTCGTATTATACGCCAAAAAATGAAAAATTTCAATAGTTTTTCTTCAAAAATATTTTTTTAGTATATCTCACACAGCATTTTATGCACCGGCGTGGATATTTGTCACAAAAAGGCGAGGGAGGAGGAATAAAAGACTTCCTATTAAATCGCGCTACTACAAGTCTCCACAGACTACAAAAGCCTCTCTTGTGCATCCCCATCCAGCAAAAAGCCTCCCTTGGGCAAATCTCCACTAAACAAAAAAGTCTCCCATGTGCAACCCCACTAAACAAAAAGGCCCCCTTGTGCAAAGGGGGCTGTCACAGTTTACTGTGACTGGGGGATTGTTTTTTGCTATCATTTTGAATAATCTACAAATCGACAGTATGTACAGACAATCCCTCCGAGTTTTGCTGCGCAAAACCCACCTCCCTTTGCACAAGG
>CASTST010000039.1 GCA_949451655.1 uncultured Eubacteriales bacterium
ATCGACACGCTGGACGTGATTTAAGAAAAAAGAACGTGCAAAAGGGCCTTGAATATGATATAATAAGTGTAGCATATCAAGGCTCTTTCCGTCTTTGGAAAGGAGCAGCGCATTATGTCAGAGAAAAGACGGGACAGCAAAAACCGCATTTTGCGTTCAGGAGAGAGCCAGAGGAAAGACGGGCGATATGCTTACAAATACGTTGATACCTTTGGAAAATCGCAATTCGTCTACGCATGGAAGTTAGTGCCTACGGACAAGACCCCCTGCCGGAAAACGGGAGGACATATCCCTGCGGGAAAAGGAAAAGGAAATCCAGAAAGACCTTGACGACGGGATAGACCCTATCGGCAAAAAAATGACTGTCTGCCAGCTCTACGCGAAGCAGAACCGCCACCGGGGGAATGTGCGGCACAACACCGTAAAGAGCCGGGAACGGCTGATGAAGCTATTGGAGAGCGACCCGCTGGGCGCGTGTCCGATTGAGAGCGTGAAAATGTCCGACGCGAAAGAATGGGCTTTACGCATGAGAGATCGGGGCATAGCCTACCGCACCATCAGCAACGACAAGCGTTCTCTGAAAGCAGCCTTTTATACGGCGATACAGGACGATTGCATACGCAAGAACCCGTTTGACTTCCAGCTTAATACCGTTCTGGAAGATACGACGGAGCCAAAGGTACCTCTCACGCCAGCGCAGGAAGAAAGCCTACTGGCCTTTGTGGAGAACGATAGCGTCTATGAGAAATACTATGACGAGATCGTGATACTGCTGGGGACAGGGCTGCGGATTTCCGAGCTTTGCGGGCTGACCGACGCCGACCTTGACTTTGAGGGCAGGACAATCACAGTAGACCACCAGCTTCTAAGGAGCAAGGAAACGGGCTACTACATTGAGAAGCCCAAAACGGAAAGCGGTGTCCGGCAAATCCCTATAAGTGAAAAAGTCCGTGAAGCGTTGAAGCGTGTGCTTACCAACCGCAAGGGCGCAAAGGACATTATCGTGGACGGTTACAGCAGCTTCCTGTTCCTTAACAGGGACGGCAACCCGAAAGTAGCATGGAACTATGACCGTATGTTTCAGCAGCTTGTGAAGAAGTACAACAAGTGCCACGGAGAAGCCTTGCCAAAGGTAATGACGCCGCACACGCTCCGGCACACGTTCTGCACCAACTTAGCCAATGCGGGCATGAACCCGAAAGCGTTGCAGTACATCATGGGACACTCCAATATCACCATGACGCTGAACTATTACGCACACGCAACCTACGCTTCCGCAAGGGCTGAAATGGAACGGCTGGCAGCATAGGCAGGACGAGGTTTTACTACTTTCGTACTACCTTTGAGAGCGAAAACCTAAAAACTTTCGAGAGTATATGTGAGCTTCCCCCGACAGCAAAAATGCCGCAAACCCTTGAAAAATCAAGACTTAGCGGCATTTAAGAACTTATAAAGAGATAGTCAAAAATTCTGTTAGATGTTATGCTAATACTTGATTATATAATAAATCACATATACCCAGTTTAGTAGTCCATGTAAAATTGCCCAACCAATAGAATGCCAATGGGTATAGGATATAATCATCGCCAACGCGCACCCAAATCCGATCCCACTCTTTGATACGGAGGCAGCAGAGGATTCCGCCTTGCCGGGGCGATCATAAATCAGCTCTTCTACCGTAACTTCCAAAGCGTCAGCAAGTTTTCCAAGCATATCCACATCGGGCTGGGTTCTTCCCATTTCCCAGCTGGATATAGTCTGTCTTGTAACATTCAATTTTTCAGCCAGTTGATCCTGCGTTATGCCATTCTCGCTTCTCTTTTTCTTAATATTTTTTCCAATCGTACTCATATGATATCCCTCCCTACGGCAAACAGTATAGCACCTCAGTCAAAAAAAGTCACGCAACAAGCTGTTGCGACATGGTAAACAGCATGCAAAAGTATACTTCTACATCATATGCTTTCTTTTTGCCTGCCGCACACGGTTAATATGCCGCTCAAAATCCCCATTCTGCAGCAGCTGCGCCAAAACATATTGCTCAAATACCGGAACTGTACAAGAATAAAAACCCAATCTCTGCTCATAAACACGCAGCAGATTCTCCGGCAAAATCATATATCCCACACGTATGGAAGGCGCAATTGTCTTTGAAAATGTATTCAAATAAATCACCGTTCCCCTCTCTGACAGCGAAAATACTGTGTCTTCATTCTTTCTGGATACTGTCAGCTCCGAATCATAATTATCTTCAATGATGTACCCTGCCCGCCTTTCTGCCCAACGTATATATTCATATCTTTTGGAAGCGCTCGCTGTAATGCCGCTGGGAAAACTGTTAAAGGGCGTGATATGCAGCACAGTCGCCTTCGTCCGCTGCAGTTCGGCAGACCGTATTCCATCCTGCCCAAGCTTTAAAAAATCACAGTATACACCGTTCGCCTTATACACACGGTGTATTTTTTCATAGGAGGGCTGCTCCAGCGCAAATACCTTATCCTTTCCAAAGAGCTGAACAATCAGACTATACAAATATTCTGCTCCTGAACCGATAATAACCTGCTGTGGACGGATAGAAATCCCATTGCTGCGCGCAAGATAAGCGGAAATCGCCTGGCGCAGCTCCGGGCACCCGTGATTGGGAGACTTTACAAGAATACTGTCACTGTAATCCAATAAAACTCTGCGCATTGTCTTTGCAAGCACTGAATATGGAAATTCGCTTTTGACACCATGAGAATGATTCCCACGCACAGCAGCCTCCGTATACCCTTCCGCTGATGAAAGAAAATCACTTTCTTTATAAATTACAAAATATCCGCTGCGTTGACGGGCTTCCACATATCCCTCATCGCACAGCAGCGCATATGCCTGCTCCACCGGGATCACACTGACACAGGTTTCATCGGCTAAAATCCGCTTAGATGGCAGTTTACTGCCGTACCCATACACCCCGGAAACAATGTCCTTTTTCAGTTGTTCATACAATTGCAGATATGCGGTCCTACGAACATTTTTATCAATATAATATTTCATCTGGTTATATAAAATACTCCTACTTTGGCTATATGATTATTATCAGATATAGTATACTATATTGGCAACAAATTGTAAAGGAGAAAACAAAACATGGAAAAAAGCAGATATGAACTGAATAAAGAGCTTGCACAAATGCTGAAGGGCGGCGTTATTATGGACGTTACCACCCCGGAACAGGCAAAAATCGCAGAAGCAGCAGGCGCATGCGCCGTTATGGCGTTGGAGCGTATTCCCGCTGATATCCGGGCTGCCGGCGGCGTTTCCCGTATGAGCGATCCGAAAATGATCAAAGGCATTCAAAACGCCGTGTCTATCCCTGTTATGGCAAAGTGCCGCATCGGACATTTTGCAGAAGCTCAGATACTGCAGGCAATCGAAATCGACTATATTGATGAAAGTGAAGTGCTTTCCCCTGCGGATGATAAATACCATATCGACAAAACAAAATTTGACGTTCCTTTCGTCTGCGGTGCCAAGGATCTTGGAGAGGCACTGCGCAGAATCAATGAAGGCGCATCAATGATTCGTACAAAAGGAGAACCCGGCACGGGCGACGTAGTCCAAGCAGTCCGTCATATGCGGATGATGCAGTCGGAAATCCGCAGAATCGGCTCCCTTGCTGAAGATGAACTTTTCGACACAGCAAAGCAATTACAGGTTCCCTATGAACTGGTGCTTTATGTGCATGAACATAAAAAACTGCCGGTTGTAAACTTTGCGGCAGGCGGCGTCGCTACACCGGCGGATGCAGCCATGATGATGCAGCTCGGCGCCGAAGGCGTATTTGTAGGATCGGGAATTTTCAAATCCGGAAATCCGGAAAAGAGAGCTGCCGCCATTGTTAAAGCAGTCACCAACTACAACGATGCGGCTATGCTGGCACAGCTGTCGGAAGACTTAGGGGAAGCGATGGTAGGCATCAATGAGCAGGAAATTGAGCTTTTGATGGCTGAACGGGGAAAATAATTTGAGAAAGTATGGTAGGTTACATGAAAATCGGAATTCTAGCGCTGCAAGGTGCTTTTGTTGAACACGCCGCTATGCTGGATCGGCTCGGCGTGCAGCATTTTGAAATTCGTCAGCGCAGGGATTTGGAAACGGAGTTTGACGGGTTGATCCTTCCGGGCGGAGAGAGCACCGTTATGAAAAAACTGCTGTATGAATTGGATTTACTGGATCCCCTCATAAAAAAAATACAGGAAGGTCTTCCTGTATTCGGCACCTGCGCCGGGCTGATTCTGCTTGCAAAACAAGTAAACGGCGGACAGCTTTGCTTCGCTTCTATGAATATCACTGCCAGACGCAACGCATACGGTCGGCAGTTAGGAAGTTTTTATGCCTGTGAAAAATTTGCCGATACAAAAGCTGTGCCGATGACTTTCATTCGTGCGCCATATATTGAAAGCGTAGGAAAGAACGTGGAAATCTTAGCAACCGTTGATGGTAAAATCGCAGCGGCGCAGCAAGGTCGGCAACTGGTAACAGCATTTCATCCGGAACTGAGTGAAGACACAACCGTGCATCAGTATTTTCTGGAAATGATCGGTTAACAAATAAACAAAAAAGCCGCCCTCCAGTAAAGGGAGCTGCCAACACCGCCCCGAAGCCTCCCCTGTGCAAGGGGAGGTGGGTTTTGCACAGCAAAACTCGGAGGGGTTGTTCAAACCGAGTATGCAATTTAATGATTCAACAAAATGAAAGGGTGACAATCCCTCACCCGCTAACGCGGAGCACCATAGGATCCGCTACGCGGCTCAGCACAAGGGAGCCTTTTTATATTTAGTGTTATGCAGGAGCTCCCTTTGCTGGTGAAGCCTTTGTCGTTGGCAGATACTTATAACGTATTCCTTTCCAAAAGGGATACGTTTTCTCGTTCGTTCTACTTTCCTGCAAGCAATACAGTCAGCCGCCTTGCAGCTTCCGCTGTATCCTCCGGATTTCCAAAGGTTGACAGCCGGAAATACCCTTCACCGCAGGCGCCAAAGCCCTCTCCGGGAGTACCCACCACCTGTATTTCACGGAGCAGATAATCAAAGAATTCCCAACTGGTCATCTCACCGGGACACTTCATCCAAATATAGGGCGCATTTTTTCCGCCACAATACCAGACGCCCAACTGATCCAGCGCTTCCATCAGAACCTTTGCATTGTTCTTATACACCTGAATATTCTCATGAATCTGTCGCTGCCCCTCCGGTGTGAATATCGCCGCGCCGCCTTTTTGAATGATATACGATACGCCGTTCGTCTTTGTCGTACGGTTGCGCACCCACATATCATGCAGGTTCATACCATCCCGCTCCAACTCTGTCGGCACTACCGTATAGCCAAGCCGCGTTCCGGTAAACCCGGCAGTTTTGGACAAGGAACAAATTTCAATTGCACAGGTGCGTGCACCGTCCAATTCAAAAATGCTATGGGGCAGCGCCGGATCCTCGATAAACGCTTCATATGCAGCGTCAAACAGAATGACCGCACCCTTCTCGTTGGCATAATCCACCCAAGCCTGCAATTTTTCCCGGTCAAAAACTGCCCCTGTGGGGTTGTTAGGCGAACAAATATAAAGAATATCCGCCGCAATACTGGAATCCGGATCCGGCAAAAATCCGTTTTCTTTGCCGGATGCCAGATGAATGATTTTTCTTCCCGCCATAACATTGGCGTCTACATACGCAGGATATGCAGGCTCAATTACCAATGCTGTGCTTTTCCGATCGAAAAGATCCAGTATGTCTCCCAGCTCGTCACTGGCGCCGCTGGACACAAATACCTCATCTGAAGAAAGCGTCACGCCTCTTTCGCCGTAATATCCGACGATGGCTTCCCGCAGAAACGGTGCGCCGCACTCCGGCATATATCCGTGAAAGCTCTCTTTCACTGCCTGTTCCTCCACCGCCTCGTGCAGTGCCTTTATAACTGCATCACAAAGAGGAAGAGAAACATCACCGATGCCCATGCGGTACAGGTATGCCCCGGGATTTTCCTCCTGATAGGCTTTTACCTTCTGGCCAATATTGTAAAAGAGATATGAATCCTTCAAATCTGCATAGTGCTTGTTTATAGATATCATACAGCAGTCTCCCCCTCATAAATTGTCTCCGCAGGTCCGGTCATAGTAACCGTACCGTCCATGGCAACTTGAATTTTCAAAGTTCCGCCGTCAAGATGTACGGAAATCGGCGTGTTATACCGGCAAAAGCCTTTTTTCACTGCCGCAGCTGCACTGGCGCATGCGCCGGTTCCGCAAGCCATTGTAACGCCGCTGCCCCGCTCCCAAACCCGCATACGCAGTTCGTTTTCTCCAAGCACCTGCACAAATTCCGCATTTACACCTTCCGGAAACGCCGAATGATGCTCCAGCACCGGTCCGAGTGTCGTAAGGGGCGCCTGCTCAATATCCTCCACAAACTGCACCGCATGGGGATTGCCAACCGATACAGGCGTGCAAACCACCGTTTCCCCTGCAATATTCAGAGACAGATCTTCCTCTGTGGTTGCCTGCCCCATATCTACGGTAACACTTTTTACTTTATCGCCTGCGACCTGCAAGTCCAATACACGGATGCCGGACAGGGTTTCAATGGTCAGCCGCTTTTTGTCCGTATAACCTTTATCGTAGACATACTTTCCAACGCAGCGAATTCCGTTGCCGCACATTTTTGCTTCACTGCCGTCCGCATTGAAAATCCGCATTTTAAAGTCAGCCACATCTGAAGGGGAAATCCAGATCATTCCGTCTGAGCCGGCACCGAAGTGCCGTTCAGACAATTTTATGGAAAGCTCCGCCGGATTTTCCGCTTCACCCCAAACATATAAATAGTCGTTTCCAAGACCGTGCATTTTTGTAAATCGCATAATAATCTCCATCCCGCCGCTGCTGCGGCGGCACAAATTGAAATGAAATTCGACTGTGTTTCCTTTGGAAATAAAAATGGGGTGGGTCCCATTTTTAAGGAGAATTAGGCGTGAAACCGTTGTACACGAAGTTTTGCCGCATGTAAATTTCACGCTTACTCCAAATTCAATTATTTTACGCCGAACAGCAAATCACCGTATGTAGGATAAGGCCAATATTTCTTTGCTGTCAGTGTTTCCGCCTCGTCGCAGGCAACCCGCAGTTCGCTCATCCGCGCCAGAACCACATCGCGAATCGCGTAGGACTCGGTTTCAATATCCTCAGCCCCATGCAGTGCGACGATTGCCTTTTCCAGCTCATCTGCCTGCATGGCAATCCGGTCGGTCAGAACGGAAAGCTTCTTCACCAATCCGCTTTCATAAGTACATGCAAGACTTGCATCCACTGCTTTCTTCGCTGCTGCCGCTTTAGCCACATCCATTGTATATGCTTCTACAGCCGGTGCAATCTCTGTTTTCGCCATGTCCACCATCGTGTTGGCTTCAATCAGAACTGTCTTGCAGTAATTCTCCAGCATAATATCACATCTGGATTTCAGTTCTGCCTCAGAGAAAACCTTGTGGGACGTGAGCATGTCAACATTTTTCTGATCCAGCAGATGAGGCATGCAGTCCGGCGTAGTGCGGTAGTTGAGAAGTCCCCGCTTTTCTGTGGCTTCCTTGATCCACGCATCGTCATATCCGTTGCCGTTGAAAATGATATTCTTATGATCCTGAATGGTTTTACGGATCATTTCGTGAAGCGCAGTTTCAAAGTCTGCTGCACCTTCCAAACGGTCAGCATAGATTTTCAGACTTTCCGCAACTGCACTGTTCAGCATAATATTGGCGCAAGAAATACTGTTGGAAGAACCAAGCATACGGAATTCAAACTTGTTTCCTGTAAATGCAAAGGGAGAAGTACGGTTCCGGTCAGTCGTATCCCGATTAAACCGGGGAAGCACGTTCACACCCAGCTTCATCTGTTTCTTTTCGGCACCGTTATAAGGCTGACCTGTTGCGATAGCCTCCAGCACTGCGTTCAGCTCATCGCCCAGGAAAATGGACATAACAGCCGGAGGCGCTTCGTTTGCACCGAGACGGTGATCGTTTCCTGCGGTAGCAACAGAAATACGCATCAAATCCTGATAGTCGTCTACTGCTTTAATAACAGCGCAAAGGAAGAGCAAAAATTGCGCGTTCTCATACGGCGTTTCGCCGGGAGACAGGAGGTTTACCCCTGCATCTGTAGAAATCGACCAGTTGTTGTGCTTGCCGCTTCCGTTTACGCCGGCAAACGGTTTTTCATGGAGCAGGCACACCAGTCCGTGCTTTGCAGCCACCTTTTGCATGATTTCCATAGTCAACTGGTTGTGGTCAGTTGCAATATTTGTTGTAGTATAAATCGGTGCAAGCTCGTGCTGGGCAGGCGCAACTTCATTGTGCTCCGTTTTTGCAAGAATGCCCAGCTTCCAGAGTTCATTGTTCAATTCCTCCATAAACGCTTCAACTCTGGGTTTGATCACACCGAAATAGTGATCGTCCATTTCCTGTCCCTTGGGAGATTTTGCGCCAAACAGAGTCCGCCCGGTAAACCGAAGGTCCGGACGCTGATCGTACATCTCTTTTGTAATAAGGAAATATTCCTGCTCCGGTCCAACAGAAGTGCGAACACATTTTACCGTATCGTTTCCGAACAGCCGCAAAATCCGCAGCGCCTGCTTATTCAATGCTTCCATGGAACGAAGCAGCGGCGTTTTCTTATCCAGCGCTTCTCCACCGTAAGAACAGAAAGCCGTGGGAATGCACAATGTTTTTCCTTTAATAAAAGCGTAGGACGTAGGATCCCATGCTGTATAACCTCTTGCTTCAAAAGTCGCCCGCAGTCCGCCGGAGGGGAAAGAAGATGCATCCGGTTCGCCTTTGATCAGTTCTTTTCCGGAAAACTCCATGATCACGCCGCCGTCAGGAGAGGGAGAAATAAAGCTGTCGTGCTTTTCCGCCGTGATCCCGGTCAGCGGCTGGAACCAGTGGGTATAATGAGTAGCGCCCTTCGAAACCGCCCAATCCTTCATCGCGGCAGCTACGGCATTGGCAACGCCGATATCCAGCTTTGCCCCTTCATCAATGGTTTTTTTCAGCGACTGATACACCTTGGCAGAAAGCGTTGCCTTCATCGCTCTGTCGTCAAAAACCAAACTCCCAAAATACTCAGATACAGTTTCCATAATAAAAACCTGCCTTTCCTGATATTTGCGCTCCGGCGCAAATCGTGCGTGAAAAAGTATATTTGGAGCAAGGAGTTCTCCATTTTCACGCGGATCTCCTTTTTATAATAAAGCAAAAACGTCTCCTGTGCGAACCCGCACAAAAGACGTCTTTGCCTTTTACCATATTAAGCTGCACGTTTTTGCAAAAGAAAAACGCCCTTGAGTCTGCTGCTCAAAGACGCCCTTGCCTTTACATGCTGTATTATACACCCCTCGGAAGGACTTGTCAATCCCTTTTTCGCAATTTTTACCCGATTTCTTGCAAAAATTATTATTTTGCATCAATATTCCATATTTTCTATTGACAAAACGCAGGAATTGGTATATACTAATTGCAAATGAGCAAAGGCGTTCATTTCGATACGGATATTTTTTATCCGCGTGGAAATGAGCGCCTTTATTATTTTTCCCGAAAGGAAAGGTGTCACAATGAAAATAGAAGGTCAAGTGCGAATCCCTTCCGGATGTGCGATTGCCGCCGTCATTTCAAAGGAAGGACATAGAATGTCCGGTGAGAAGATCACCAATGCTATGAAGCCGATGCACGACCGCTCCAACGGATTGGGCGGCGGCTTTGCCGGATACGGAATCTATCCGGAATATAAAGATTTTTATGCGCTCCATATGTTTTTTGACGAACGCGCAACACGGAAAAGCTGTGAGGTATTTTTAAAGGAACATTTTGAAATTGTAAAATCTGAAATCATACCCACCCGCAAAATTCCCGAAATTACCGATGAACCAATTATATGGCGGTATTTCGTTTCCCCGCTGAAATCCATTCTTGCCTCCCGTCAGCTGGACGAAAAGGAATTTGTTGCAAGAACCGTTATGAAAATCAACACGGAAATGCCCGGGGCGTATGTTTTCTCCAGCGGCAAAGATATGGGAACCTTCAAAGCGGTTGGCTACCCGGAGGATGTCGGCGTATTTTATAAATTGGAAGAATATGCGGGATATTCCTGGACAGCCCACGGACGGTATCCTACCAACACGCCCGGCTGGTGGGGCGGCGCGCATCCGTTTACCCTGCTGGATTATTCTATTGTACACAACGGCGAAATTTCCTCCTATGATGCAAACCGTCGCTTTATAGAAATGTTCGGCTACAAATGTACCCTGCAAACCGATACGGAGGTTATCACCTATATTATGGACTATCTTGTCCGTGTACAGGGACTGTCACTGGAGGAAGCAGCAAGTGTGATCGCAGCTCCCTTCTGGAGCACCATTGAAGGAAAAACCGATCTCTATGATAAGGAAAAACACATGTATCTGCGCACCCTGTTCCCAAGTCTGCTGATTACCGGACCGTTCTCCATCGTGCTGGGCTACAACGGCGGACTGATGGCGCTAAACGACCGATTGAAGCTGCGCTCCATGGTAGTCGGCGAAAAGGACGATAAAGTATTTATCGCCAGTGAAGAAGCGGCAATCCGCACAATGGAACCGGGTGCACAAAACATCTGGGCACCGGCAGGCGGCGAGCCGGTCATCATTCAGGTAAAGGACGGTGTATTATAATGAGCATTGCATATATATATCCGGAATTTGAAGTCATTCGGAATGAATCTCGGTGCATTTCCTGCCGTGTATGCGAACGGCAGTGCGCCAATGAGGTTCACGCATTTGATCCTCAGCGGGAGTGCATGATCAGCGATGAAAGCAAATGTGTAAACTGTCAGCGCTGTGTATCGCTCTGCCCTACCAGAGCATTAAAAATTGTAAAAAGTGACTGCACGCTCCGGGAAAATGCCAACTGGCAGAATGATACAATCAAGGAAATCTATAAACAGGCAGGCAGTGGCGGTGTGCTGTTGTCCTCTATGGGAAATCCCAAGCCCCTGCCGGTATACTGGGATAAAATCCTGATTAACGCATCTCAGGTAACCAATCCCCCCATTGATCCCCTGCGGGAACCAATGGAAACCCGGGTATTTCTCGGACAGAAATCTCAGCAGATTCAGCGGGACGAAAACGGACGGATCAAGTGCGAGCTGCCGCCGCAGCTGGAGCTTTCCATGCCCGTTATGTTCTCTGCAATGAGTTACGGCTCCATCAGTTACAACGCCCATGCATCTCTGGCGCGGGCTGCCACCCAGCTTGGCATTCTGTACAACACGGGAGAGGGTGGTCTCCACGAGGATTTCTATTGCTACGGAGAAAATACCATTGTACAAGTCGCTTCCGGCAGATTCGGCGTGCACGAGGAATACCTGAACGCAGGCGCCGCAATTGAAATTAAAATGGGACAGGGCGCAAAGCCGGGTATCGGCGGACATCTGCCCGGAACCAAAATCGTTGGCGATGTCTCCCGCACCAGAATGATCCCCCAAGGATCGGATGCAATTTCCCCCGCACCCCACCATGATATTTATTCCATTGAAGACCTTCGGCAGCTTGTTTTTTCTTTAAAAGAAGCTACCGAATATAAAAAGCCCATTATTGTGAAGGTTGCAGCAGTACATAACATCGCCGCAATCGCGAGCGGTATCGCCCGCAGCGGCGCGGATATCATTGCAATCGACGGATTCCGTGGGGGTACCGGTGCAGCACCTACCCGCATCCGTGACAATGTAGGTATTCCGATTGAGCTTGCCCTCGCAGCCGTAGATCAGCGTCTGCGGGATGAGGGAATCCGCAACAATGTTTCTCTTGTTGTCGGCGGAAGCATCCGCAGTGCGGCGGACGTGGTAAAGGCAGTCGCTTTGGGCGCAGACGCATGCTATGTCGCAACGGCGGCACTGCTTGCACTGGGATGTCACCTTTGCCGCACCTGCCAGAGTGGCAAATGCAACTGGGGAATTGCAACCCAGAATCCGGCGCTTGTAAAGCGGCTGAATCCGGATGTGGGAAGCGAACGCCTGATCAATCTGATGACCGCATGGCGCCATGAAATCAAGGAACTCATGGGCGGCATGGGCATCAATTCCATTGAAGCGCTGCGCGGCAACCGCTTGATGCTCCGGGGAATCGGACTCACAGATAAGGAACTTGAAATCCTGGGCATTGCACATGCCGGCGAATAAATTTTTCATGTAAAGGAATGTCACAATGAAACGAGTTTATGTGAACGAAGAATGGTGTCTGGGCTGCCATTTATGTGAATATATCTGTGCGTTTTCCAATTCCGGTATGACAGATATGCCCACTGCCCTGAAGGGCAAAAAAATATTTCCCCGCATCCATATAGAGGGAGACGAAAAAATATCCTTTGCAGTATCCTGCCGCCATTGTCCCGACCCCATTTGTGTAAAAAGCTGTATTGCCGGCGCTCTTTCCAAAAAAGACGGCGTGATTTGTGTGGATCAGCAAAAATGCGTTGGCTGTCTCACCTGCGTTTTGGTGTGCCCGTTTGGCGCACTGTCCCCGGGCGAGAACGGAATCATGCAAAAGTGTGAGCTTTGTCTGGAAAATTCCGGCGGTGAACCTGCCTGCGTGAAGAACTGTCCCAACCGCGCCATTGTTTATGAAGAACGGGAGGAAAACGCATGAAGGAGTATGTTATTATCGGAAACGGTACTGCCGCCACCGGCTGTATTGAAGGAATCCGCAGCATAGACACAGAAAGTAAAATCACCGTTGTTTCTGCCGAGCGGCATCCGGTCTACTGCCGCCCGCTCATTTCCTACTATCTCGAAGGCAAAACTGATTTAGAACGGATGCAATACCGCAGCGCCGACTTTTATGATAAAATGGGCTGCAAGGTTCTCTACGGCAAAACCGCAGCAAAAATTGATACCAAAACCAAACATGTCCTGCTAGACGACGGAACTGCCCTTCCCTATACCGCCGTGTGCGTTGCGGCAGGCTCCTCTCCCTTTATCCCGCCTATGGAGGGGCTGGATACGGTTGAAAACAAATTTTCCTTTATGACCCTGGACGATACACTGAGCCTTGAAGCCGCCATCCGGAAGGATTCCAGGGTTCTGATTGTCGGCGCGGGACTGATTGGTCTGAAATGCGCAGAAGGACTGCGGGACAGAGTGGCAGATATTACTGTGTGTGATCTTTCCGATCGGGTTCTTTCCAGTATTTTGGACACGCAATGTGCCGCTATGATGCAGGCGCATCTGGAAGCAAACGGTATCCGCTTTCTGCTTGGCGACAGCGCCGCTCGGTTTGAGAAAAATACCGCTTTCATGAAAAGCGGAAAAACGGTAGATTTTGACGTACTGGTGCTTGCCGTAGGTGTGCGTGCCAACACTTCCCTTGTCAGCGATGCAGGCGGTTCAGTAAACCGGGGCATTCTTGTGGATAATCGGATGCGGACAACCGCTGCTGATATTTACGCAGCAGGCGACTGCACGGAAGGGGACGATATTTCCCTTGGCGGCAAAAGGGTGTTGGCAATCCTGCCCAATGCATATATGCAGGGCGACTGTGCCGGCGTCAACATGGCTGGCGGCGACAAAACCTTTGACAAAGCAATTCCCATGAATTCCATTGGCTTTTTCGGGCTGCATGCAATGACGGCAGGAAGCTATTTCGGAGAAGATGCAGGCGGCAGTCTTTATGAAGAAAAGGGCGAAGGCAAATTGAAAAGACTGTTTATCCGTGACGGGCTGCTCACCGGATTCATCCTGATCGGAGAAACAGAGCGCGCCGGCATATATACTTCTTTGATTCGCGAGAAAACCCCGCTCGACACACTGGATTTCGAGATGCTGAAGAAGGTTGCAACTTCCGCTGCGTTTTCTCCAAAAGTTCGTAGAAAAAAGTTCGGAGGTGTGGTATAATGATAACAATCAATGCAGCAGAATTGGATTATAAAAGTCTGAATGAGAAGCTGCGGGAAAGCGATGCACCGTGTACGATTACCAATTGCTGCGGGCAGCGCTTTATTGCCGCAGGCATGTCGGATAAAGAAATTATCATTGACGGAGTTCCCGGGAACGCAATGGGCGCCTACCTGAACGGCGCGTCCATCACAGTCCGTGCAAACGCACAGGACGCTGTAGGAGACACCATGAATGAAGGCAAAATCATCATTCATGGAAGCATCGGCGATGCGGCAGGCTACGCCATGCGCGGCGGTAAAATCTATGTGCGCGGCGGCGCGGGATACCGCGCCGGCATCCACATGAAAGCATATGAAGATAAAATCCCGGTAATGGTGATCGGCGGCACAGCAGGAAGCTTTCTGGGCGAGTATCAGGCAGGCGGGATCATTATCGTGCTTGGGCTGGAATCGGGCGATAAACCCATTGTAGGCAACTTCCCCTGCACCGGTATGCACGGCGGTAAAATGTTTTTACGGGGAGACTGCAAAAATATTCACTTTCCTCATCAGGTCACAGTAAGACCGGCAGAAGATGCAGATTTTGATACCTTCAAAGAATACATTTCCGAATACTGCACGCTGTTCGGATACAACATAGAGGACGTACTGAACGCCCCTTTTACCGTTGTCACCCCTGACAGCAAAAATCCATATAAACAAATGTATGTAGCAAATTAAATAAATACACAAGATCAGAAAGGTACGGTCATAAATTATGAAGTATTCAAAGCAGGAGATTTTGCAATATGTCCATGAAGAAGACGTAAAATTTATCCGCCTTGCTTTCTGCGATGTATTCGGCAGACAAAAAAACATCTCTATCATGCCGGAAGAACTTCCGCGGGCTTTTGAATACGGAATTGCTTTTGACGCCTCCGCCATTGCCGGCTTCGGAGACGAAACTCATTCCGATCTGCTGCTGCATCCGGAACCGGAAACCCTAACCCAGCTTCCCTGGCGACCGGAGCATGGCAGGGTTGTGCGTATGTTTGCCGGCATCACTTATCCGGACGGCACACCTTTTGAGTGCGACACCCGAAACCTTCTGAAAAAAGCGGCAGAGGACGCGCACACCGCCGGACACTACTTTTCCTTTGGCGCTGAGCAGGAATTCTACCTCTTTATGCTGGATGAAACCGGCAAGCCTACAAAAATCCCCTATGATGAAGCAGGATATATGGATATTGCTCCCGATGACAGAGGCGAAAACATCCGACGTGAAATCTGCTTGACTTTAGAGCAAATGGGAATCCGTCCCGAAAGTTCTCACCATGAAGAAGGTCCGGGGCAAAATGAAATTGATTTCCGGTACTCGGACGCCTTGACAGCTGCCGACAATGTAATGACCTTTCAAACCGTTGTCAAAACAGTTGCGCGTCGGAACGGACTGTGGGCGGATTTCAGCGCCAAACCGCTGGAAAATAAACCGGGCAACGGATTTCACATCAATTTATCAGTAAAAACCATGGACGGCTCCGACAACTTTGATTACATGATTGCAGGAATTCTCGACAAGGTGGGAGATATGACCGCATTTTTAAACCCCACGGAAAATTCCTATCGCAGATTCGGCAGGAATAAAGCGCCGGGATATATTTCCTGGTCCAGCGAAAATCGTTCTCAGCTTGTGCGGGTTCCCGCCGCTTTTGGCGAATACCGCCGTGCTGAGCTTCGTTCTCCAGATCCGACAGCCAACCCTTATCTCGCATTTACGCTGATGATTTATGCTGTTTTACACGGAATTGAAGCCAGGCTCCCTTTACAGGCTGCAGCAGATTTCAACCTTTACAAAACAGATGCAGCAGTTCTTGCAGGCTTTAAGCATCTGCCGAATGACTTGGACGCCGCCTGTAAAGCTGCGGCAGACAGCGACTTCATCAGAAAATATATTCCGAAAGCAATTTTGGATATCTACTGCCAAAAATAAATCAGGGCATTGCCAAAAGGAGGGGAGCAAATGGACTTGAAAGAACGTGTATACAGTGTTCTGATTGTTTCAGCCGCAGAAAACTTCAATACTGTTCTGTCTGAACTTCTTCCCGCATCCACTTTCTCCCCCACACATACTGTTTCCG
>CASTST010000040.1 GCA_949451655.1 uncultured Eubacteriales bacterium
GCTTCAGCCAAATACCGCCTCCCGTTTCTGGAATATAAACGGATTCCCCTGGCACGACCAGATCTGGATGCGCTCCCGCAGGCACAAATACACAAGGGAAAACTGCCGCAGACAGCCAATCAATATCTATGAGCTCCACACCGCCTCCTGGATGCGCCGCAGCGACGGCACATATTTATCCTACCGTGAGCTTGCAAAGGAGCTTGCCCCCTATGTTCTGCAAATGGGATATACCCATGTAGAATTGATGCCGATTATGGAATACCCTTTCGACGGTTCCTGGGGATATCAGCTTACAGGATATTTTGCCCCCACCTCCCGCTTCGGCACGCCGCAGGATTTTATGTCGTTTGTAGATCATATGCACAGCGCCGGAATCGGCGTACTGCTGGACTGGGTTCCTGCACATTTTCCCAAAGATGAAGCAGGACTTTTTGAACTGGACGGCGGTCCCCTATACGAGTATCAGGGAAAAGACCGGATGGAACAACTGGACTGGGGCACCCGATGCTTTGATGTTGGCAGACCGGAAGTGCAGTCCTTTCTGATTTCCAATGCAGTATTCTGGGCGTCCAAATATCATATCGACGGACTGCGTGTTGACGCAGTTGCCTCCATGCTGTATCTGGACTATGGCAAAAAAGATGGGGAATGGGTGCCAAACGTCCACGGAGACAACCGGAATCTGGAGGCAATCGCATTTTTCCAAAAGCTCAATTCCATTATGACCACTTACTACCCCGACGTATTGGTGATTGCAGAAGAATCCACCGCATGGCCGGATATCACCACCTTTGACCGGGGCGGGCTGGGATTTTCTCTGAAATGGAATATGGGATGGATGAACGATACCCTCAGCTATGCCATGACCGATCCCCTATTCCGGAAGCACAACCATAACAAAGTCACCTTTCCTATGATGTATGCCTATGCGGAAGGCTTTGTCCTGCCCATTTCCCATGATGAAGTAGTACACGGTAAAAAATCCTTCTTGGATAAAATGCCGGGCACCTATGAAGAAAAATTTGCCCAAGCACGGCTGTTTATGGCATATATGATGACACAGCCCGGAAAAAAGCTGACCTTTATGGGCAGCGAGATCGGGCAATTTAAAGAATGGGACTACAGTGGGCAGATCGAGTGGTTTTTATTAGACTACGAAAAGCACGCCATGCTCCAACTGTATAGCGCACGGCTGAATCATATTTATCTGGAAACCCCCGCTCTGTGGGAACAGGATGACAGCTGGAAAGGCTTTGCATGGATTGACGCAGACAACCGGGACATGAGCATTCTCTCCTATCGGCGGATTGATAAAAGCGGGCGGGAAATGATTGTTGTGCTAAACTTTACCCCAGTAGAGCGTCCTGATTTTACAATAGGCGTGCCGCAGCCGGGAGAATATATTGAATTTTTCAGTTCAGACAGCTCCTGCTACGGTGGCAGCGGAGGGGAAAACGGGACTCTGTCAACCGCAAACGGTGCATGGGGAGAGTTTCAGCAATATCTCACACTCAATTTGCCTGCATACGGAGCTTGTTTTCTGCGCAGAACCACTGAACGCTCCATATCCGATTCCACTACAACACTTTAGAATGGAGTTTATATGTTTAAGAAAAAAGAGTGCGTTGCCATGCTGCTGGCGGGCGGTCAGGGCAGCCGGCTGTATGCGCTGACTCAACAGGTCGCCAAGCCCGCCGTTCCTTTTGGGGGAAAATACCGGATTATTGATTTTCCCCTGTCCAACTGCACCAATTCCGGTATCGACACCGTAGGCGTGCTCACCCAGTACCAGCCCCTTATTTTAAATGACTATATCGGTAACGGGCTTCCATGGGATCTGGACCGCGCCTACGGCGGCGTAAAAATTCTCCCTCCCTATCAGGGACAGCATTCCCGGGACTGGTACAAGGGAACTGCCCATGCTATCTATCAGAACATGCGTTTCATTGATCAGTTTGACCCGGAGTATGTTCTGATTCTGTCGGGAGATCATATATATAAAATGGACTATTCCAAAATGCTTCGGTTTCACAAAAACAGAGGAGCTGACTGTACCATTGCCGTCATTGATGTCCCCATAGAAGAAGCAAGCCGGTTCGGTATCATGACAATCGACTGGGAACAGCGCATTACAAAATTTGCAGAAAAGCCGGAAAAACCGGAGTCCACCAAAGCTTCTATGGGGATTTATATATTCAACCGAAAAAAGCTGTACGAATATCTTACCAAAGACGCGGCCGATCCCGCATCCGACAACGATTTCGGAAAAAACATTATTCCCGCCATGCTGGCAGCCGGAGAAAAAATGATGGCGTTCCAGTTTGACGGCTATTGGAAGGATGTAGGCACCATTACAAGTCTGTGGGAAGCCAACATGGATCTGCTGGGACCGCGTCCTGTTTTCTCACTGGATGACGATGCATGGCGGGTATTTACCCGGCATGATCCCCTACCGCCTCAATTTATCGGCGACAGTGCAAAAATAAAAAATTCTATCATCACGGAAGGCTGCGAAATTTACGGCACCGTGGAAAACGCCGTTCTCTTTCCAAGTGTGCGGGTCATGCCCGGCGCAGTTGTGCGGGATACTGTAGTAATGGACGGCACTGTAATAGAAGAAGATGCATGCGTGGAATATTCTATTCTGGATTCCAATGTGCAGATCGGTATGGGCGCCCATATAGGCGGAAGCCGGGAGGGCGGAAACGGATTGACAGTAATTGGCGAAGGCATTGCAATCGGTGACAATAAAACGGTGGAGGCAGGCATGATGCTGCCTGATCTGCGATGATGCAGCTTTATATAAAAGAAAGACAGGAAAACAGCGTGAAAGATACGATCAGCATAAATTGGAAGCACATCTGTTTCACGCGCAAATTCTCCTTAAAAATGGGACCCAGCCCATTTTTATTTCCTTTGGAAGCACAGGAGAATTTCAATATAATTTGTGCCGCCACAGGGCGGCGGAATGGAGATTCGTATGACAGCGGCAGGACTGATTTTTTCCAATATACATGACCAAAGCGTTCCGCAGATGACCGCAACACGCACCATGGCGTCCCTTCCCTTCGGCGGAAGATACCGTCTGGTAGATTTTGCCCTGTCCAACATGGTGAATTCAGGAATCACCAAAGTGGGAATCGTAACCCACAACAACTACCGTTCCCTGATGGATCACATCGGCACCGGCAAGGACTGGGACCTCGCCCGCCGGGGCGGCGGTGTAATCATCCTCCCGCCCTTTGTTACCGCTTACGAAAATCCCCGGGCGGGGAAACTGTACACCACCCGGCTGGAAGCTCTGATTGGTGTTATGGAATTTATCAAGCATTGCAGCGAAGACGCCATTGTTCTGTCCGACTGCGATGCGATCTGCAACATTAACCTGTCGAAAATCCTGGAGGAGCATGAACAGGATGGTGCGGATCTGACCATTGTAACAAAACAGATCAATCTTGGTTCCATAGAACCGAGTCCGGGAAATTCTATTATCTATGCAGACGAGGACGGAACTGTAACAGATTTTGTGGACCATACAAAGCTCCTACGGGGCGAGCACGACGTCAGCACCAATATTATGGTATTTTCCAAAAGCTTTCTGCTCACCCTGCTACTGGATGCCCTTGCCCACGGCTATACATCCTTTTACAGACAAGCGCTGTCCTCCTCCATGGGAAGCGCCAACATCCGCATATACCGGCACGACGGCTACTTTGGCAAAATTGACAGTCTTTCCAGCTACTACCATGCAAACATTGATCTGCTGCGCACACATACACGTGACGCACTGTTTAATGTAAAGGACAGACCCGTTTATACAAAAGTGCGCAATTCCCCGCCTACCCAATACGGGGACGGCGCTGTCATTGCAAACGCCCTGATCGCGGACGGCTGCCGAATCGACGGCACGGTGGTTAATTCTATTTTGTTCCGCGGCGTGCAGGTGCGCCGGGGAACAGTAGTCAAAAATTCCGTTTTACTGCAGGATAGTATTACAGGGGAAAATGTCACACTGAATTGTGTCATTGCAGACAAAAATGTAATGATTCGGGATGCGCGCACCTTAGCCGGTCACGAATCCCTTCCGTTTTATATCAGTAAAGGAAAAATGATTTGAAGAATACAAAAATATTATATGTGGCGGCAGAATGCATGCCTTTTGCAGCAGCGGGCGGACTGGGGGACGTAATCGGCAGTCTGCCTGCTGCACTCCGGTCCGCCTGCGGGGACCGGGCAGATATCCGGGTTGCACTCCCGCTGTATGGATGTATCGACGACGCCTTGCGGGCGGAATGCACCAAAGAAGCAGAATTCTTCGTCCGCCTTTCCTGGCGGATGCAGCCTTGCTGCGTTTACAGTCTGCACCGGGCTGGCGTTCTGTATTATTTTATTGAAAACGATTATTATTTTGACCGTGAGAATATCTACGGCTATCCCGATGACGGAGAACGCTTCGCCTTTTTTTCCATGGCGGTTTTGGACATGCTGGAGCATATTGCCTTTTATCCGGATATTCTCCATGCCCATGACTGGCAGGGTGCCCCCGCTATTCTGTATAATACATTTCTTTTCGGAGGCAGACGGGGCTATGACAGCATAAAAACGGTATTTACCATTCATAATATAGAATATCAGGGAAGATTTTCTATGGACATGCTGGAGGATGTGTTTGCCCTGTCGCCCGCCCATGCAAAGGCTGCAGGCTGGGCTGGGGAAATCAATCTGATGCAGGGCGCGATCGCACTTGCCGATCAGGTGACCACGGTAAGCCCTGCCTATGCAAAGGAAATCCGCACTCCTTCTATGGGACACGGACTGGACGCAGTGCTGCGGCAGCATGCCGCAAAGCTCTCCGGAATTCTGAACGGAATCGACTATGCATATTACAATCCCGCCGCAGATCCGGTTCTCTCCCGTTCGTATACCGGTGCAACTGTCCGCCGTAAAAAGGAAAACAAATCCTTTCTGCAAACTACTCTGGGGCTTCCTTGCAGAAAAGACGTTCCCCTGTTCGCCGTAATATCCCGGCTGGTGGAACACAAAGGAACCGATCTCCTTTGTCAGGCAGCGCAGCGCCTCCTCTCCGGGCAGGACGCACAACTGATTGTGCTTGGCACAGGAGAAAGCCAATATGAATCCACTTTTGAAGGACTGCAGAAATCTTTTCCCCAAAAGATGCGTGCCCTCATAAAATACGACAGAGCCCTCTCCAAGCAAATCTATGCTGCCGCTGACTTTTTCCTTATGCCTTCTGCGAGCGAGCCCTGCGGGCTGGCTCAAATGATTGCCTGCCGCTACGGCACGATTCCCATCGTCCGCAAAACCGGTGGGCTGTCCGATTCGATCCAGCCCCTTATCATCAAAAAGGATCAGGTGCAAGGCTGCGGTCTTACCTTTACAGAATATAGCACAGACGCACTGTATGAAACAATCCCACAGGCGCTCCGCATCTACAAAGACATACGTCTGCATCAAAAAATAGCAGCACAGATTATGAAACAGGATTTTTCCTGGCACACCTCAGCAGGCGCATATATTGATTTGTACAATAGTTTATGTTCCCCACAGAAAGGATAATTTTCCTATGAACGATACCACAAGCGTACTTGCAGTAAAAAATGATATTGTAAGAAAGCTGTCCCGCTATTTCGGCTGTTCCCCACAGGAAGCCTCGCCCGAACAGGCATATAAGGCGGCTGCAATTACCGTTTTGCATATTCTCACAGAAAAAAGACAGGCTTTCAAAGAAAAAACCAACAAGCAGGGAGCAAAAAAAGTCTATTACCTGTGTATGGAATTTCTTGTAGGCAGATCCCTGAAAACCAATCTGGCAAACCTTGGACTGACAGACGCCTACAGAGAAGCGCTGGCAGAACTGGGATTTGATCTGGAGCAGCTCTATGAATGCGAACCGGACGCAGGACTTGGAAACGGCGGGCTCGGCAGACTCGCCGCCTGCTTTATGGACTCCCTTTCGGAGCTTGCATATCCCGCCACCGGATTTTCCATTTGCTATGAATACGGTCTGTTTCAGCAGCGCATCGTAGACGGAATCCAGGTGGAACTGCCCGACAACTGGCTGCCCGGAGGAGGCGTATGGCTCGCGCCCCGAACCGACCGTGTGTTCCGGGTTCGTTTCGGCGGTAAAATCCGGGAAATCTGGGACAATGGGCGGCTGGAAATCGCTTATGACAACTGCGAGGAAATAGAAGCAGTTCCCTACGACATGATGATAAGCGGCGCAGACAGCGAGGGCGTCAGTCAGCTTCGCCTGTGGAAAGCAAGGGACATCTCTCACTTCAACATGGGACTTTTCTCACAGGGGGAATATTCCCGTGCGCTGGAACCCAGCGTCAATGCGGAAATCATCTGCAAGGTGTTATATCCTTCCGACAACCACTACGAAGGCAAGCTGCTCCGACTGACCCAGCAATATTTTCTGGTTTCCGCCTCCTGTCAGAATATTATCCGGGATCATATTGCCGTTTACGGCATTCTCGATAATTTCAGCGAGAAGGTGGCAATTCATATAAACGATACCCATCCTGCCCTGTGCATTCCCGAACTGATGCGGATTTTCCTGGATGAATACAGCTATAGTTGGGAAACCGCGTGGGATATGGTAAAACGCACCGTCACCTATACAAACCATACCGTTTTGCCGGAAGCGCTGGAAACCTGGAACGAGGACTTGCTGGCGCTCCGACTTCCCAGAATCCATCAGATCCTGAAAGAGCTGAATGAACGCTTCTGCAAAGAAATGTGGGAATACTTCCCCGGCGATTGGAATCGGATCTCCGAAATGGCAATTCTCTCCGACGGTATGGTACGCATGGCAAATCTGGCAGTCATTGCATCTGCAAAAGTCAACGGCGTTTCCAAAATCCATTCTGATATTATTAAAACGGGCATATTCAAAAACTTCTATAAAATCTGGCCCGATAAATTTGTAAACGTCACCAACGGCATTGCCCACCGCAGATGGCTTTGCTATTCCAATCCAGCGCTGGATCATCTGATTGCGGAATGTATCGGCGATTCGTTCCGGAAAACGCCCACAGAACTGACCCGACTGCGGGAATTTTCCGATGACGGAGAAGTTTTACGCCGCCTGGGAGAAATCAAAGGTGAGAATAAAAAACGCCTTGCCAAAAAAATCTTTGACAAGACGGGTATGGTGCTGAACACGGATTCCGTATTTGATGTGCAGATCAAGCGTCTCCACGAATACAAGCGGCAGCTTTTGAACGCCCTGAATATAATCGGGCTTCTGCTGGATCTGCAGGATAACCCCAATGCTGATATTCTGCCTCACACCTTTATATTCGGTGCAAAAGCCGCGCCCGGATACCGGATGGCAAAAGAAATCATCCGTCTGATCTGGTGCCTTGGGGAAGAAATCTCCTGGGACAGCAGAATCAGCGAAAAATTGCAGGTCCTGTTTGTGGAAAACTATAACGTAACCGTTGCGGAAGCGCTGATTCCCGCAGCAGAAGTATCCCAGCAGATCTCCCTCGCAGGCAAGGAAGCCAGCGGCACAGGCTGTATGAAGCTGATGATCAACGGAGCCATTACAGTAGGCACCGCCGATGGAGCCAATATTGAAATGCTGGAGCAGGCGGGGCATGAGAACATGTTTATGTTCGGACTAAGCGCAGAAGAAGCCCGCCGGCTATGGGTGAGCGGTTATCACAGCAGCGATTATTTTGCCGGCAATGAGCGCCTGCAGCGGATTGTCAGTCGTCTGCACACCGGTTTCAACGGCGAATCTTTTTCACACATTGCTGAATATCTTATATCTGCGGATCCGTATATGTGCATGGCAGACTTTGAATCCTATCATAAAGCCATGCAGGATGTGAGCGAAGCATACCGAAACAAAGAGCAATGGAACCGCATGTCTCTGATGAACATTGCAGGAGCGGGACTGTTCGCATCCGTACGCAGTGTAGACGAATATGCCAAGAACATTTGGCATCTGCAAAAGATAGAGACAGAGTCATGCTGATCCGTTTATCAGACACACTAATCAAAGGGAAACCGCTCACAATCCGCAAGCATGCGACAAACGGCGAAAACAGTCGGGATGTTTCCCTGCTGGGCGCCTTTTCCGTGGAGGAAACACTCACCTGGACGCTGACTCCAAGCCGTGAATATGGCATACAGAGTATAGTTTTGCGGATTGCGGCAGACGGCGAAGCGCCCAGGGATTTTCCCTTCACCTGGCAGGAGGACGGCTCCTTCACCCTAACGCTTTCCATGGGTGAATTATGCGAAAAATTTGACAATCGTCTGTTTTATCATCATATCCTGTTGATACGAGGAGACAATACCCTTTTTATCAACGCAATAGACAACGTAAATTTCTATATTTCGTCAAACGCAGAAAAAGCGTTTCGACTGCTGATTCACAGTGCGGATTTTACCACACCCTCCTGGTTTCGAGGAGGCGTGATGTATCATATTTTCGTAGATCGCTTTTATAAAAGCGGAAAAGTCACGGAGAAACGAAAAAACGCCCTGTACGCACCGGGGTGGCAGAGCGATATTACCCAATACGGCGCATACCCCGGCGCCCATGTGCAGAACAATGAATTTTTCGGCGGCGATCTGTGGGGGATTATTGAAAAGCTTCCCTATTTATCAAAGCTCGGCGTAACAGTTCTGTACCTGAGTCCTGTTTTTGAGGCATATTCCAATCACAAATATGACACCGGAGATTATCAAACAGTAGACACCGGGTTCGGCGGCAGGAAAGCCTTGGATGCTTTAATTAAAAAAGCGGCGGAATACGGCATGCGTATTCTATTGGACGGGGTGTTCAATCATACAGGCGATGACAGCCTGTACTTTGACCGGTACGGGAATTACGGAGGCGCTGGCGCTTACGGAAACCCAGATTCACCCTATCGGAACTGGTATCATTTTGGAAAAACAGACACGGAATATGACAGCTGGTGGGGAATCAAAATCCTGCCTAGGCTCAATCAGGAAGATCTGGTATGCCGGAATTTCTTTACCGGAGCAGATGGAATTGGCGCCCGGTACGTATCCGCAGGCATCGGCGGCTGGCGGCTGGATGTTGCGGACGAATTATCCGACACCTTTTTAGAGGAATTCCGAAAGTCTGTAAAAGCAGCCAATCCGGAAGCTATCATCATCGGCGAGGTTTGGGAAAATGCAGCGGACAAAATCGCCTATGGAAAACGGCGGCGGTATTTCCGGGGCGCCCAGCTTGATTCCGTAATGAACTATCCCCTGCGGGAAGGGATTCTGTCTTTTCTTCTTCATGGAGACGGAGCAACACTGGCGCGAACGCTGACCGAACTATACAGCAGCTATCCGAAATGTGTGTGCGACTGCCTGATGAATCTGCTAGGCACTCATGATACGGAACGAATTCTTTCCGTACTGGGAAACGGCGGCAGCCTTTCTATGGAGAATGCACAGCTTGCTGTTTATAAAATGTTCGATGACGCACGCGCGCGGGGAATCGAACTCTTAAAAATCGCCGCAACCATCCAGTTTACTGTATACGGCGTGCCCTCCATATTTTACGGAGATGAGGTGGGAATGGAAGGCGGACACGATCCCTTCTGCCGAAGAACGTTCCCATGGGGCAGAGAAGACGATACTCTGTTGGAACATTATAAACTTCTTGGCAAAATCCGCAGACACACCGTATTTACCGAGGGAGATTTTCAGGTTTTGGAAGGAGAGCAGAATTATCTGCATTATATCCGTTCTCAAAATGGGGAAACTGTGCATATTGCAGTCAATCTTTCCGGTTCCCCACGAATTTTAGATATAAACGGGCAGGAACTGACCAGCGGAGAAATCTTTGGTGGAAGTATCCCACCATACAGCAGTGTAATTATATTGAATGAAGTTTAATAAATAGAAGCGGACAATGAATTGTCCGCTTCTATCATTTTGAATAATCTTTAAATTGATAGTTTTATAAACACAATCCCCCATCCGCTATGCGGGATGCCCCAGTGGTTCGTGAAACGAACCACCACACAAGGGGGCCTTTTTTAGTTTGCGCTATCGCGGAATGCCCCTGAAGTTCGCAAAGCCCCCGACACATGGGGGCTTATACGTTTGTGCTTCAACCAATCTCCTCAAGCATAATTTCCGCCTCAACATTGGTTTTTCCGTTGCTGCGCACTGTTCTGAAGTAATACGTGCCATCACCGGCAGATCCCATGTATATTTTCAACACCTCTCCAAGAGGTGCTTCAGAAATATAATTGATTTCCAGCTTAATCACCCGCATACCTTTCATTGTAGGAAGATATCCACACAAAATATCCGGATACCGGGTGTTATTGATATGACGGTTCATATCAACATCCTGATATTCCACACAGCGTTCTCCAACCAGCGATAGCCCAATCTCCTGCGGAATGCGAAACCGGGCGGGCATGTCCAATTGAAGCATATCGTCCATACTGTATCCGTTTTCAAAATCAGACACTCTGCACAGCCGGTGATTTGCAACATCCAAAAGTGCCCAAACCGAAGTGGCCTCCGCCACAATCACACCGTCTTTCTTTACACAGTAGCACCGGTTGAAGGATGCACCGGAGGATTCGCAAGCCCAACTCTGGGCTTCGATTTTGTCATGGTTATACAAAGGATGATAAATGCTCATCCGCAAGCGGCTGAGTACAAACGCTTTTCCCTGTTCCAGCAGTTCGTTATAGGAAGGCTTTTCTCCCTCCATCTGGCAGTTCGCAGCGTCCTGCATATACCGCATCATCCCGGATGCACTCACAATATGATTCATATCCGGGTCGTGGCTGTTTACAATATAATTTTCCGTCCAGCGCATAGTCTCTCCATTTATTCTTAAACATTGATTCTTTTTGTATTTTATACTACACAGTCTTAGAAATCAAGGAAAAAATGTAAACAAAGATTATAAAAAAGATTTTATATATTCTTGAACTTTCGTGCAATGTGTGCTATGATGAGCATAGTAAAATTAGCTATTGAAAGGAATATACATATGGCACAGAACAGATTGGTTGGTGATTACCCTGTAATCGGAATCCGCCCCACAATTGACGGTCGGCGCGGCGCGCTGAAGGTGCGGGAATCTCTGGAAGATCAGACAATGAATATGGCGAAAAGCGCCGCGAAACTCTTTGAAGAAAACCTGCGGTACTCCAACGGCGAGCCGGTGAAAGTTGTAATCGCAGATACTACCATCGGACGGGTCGGCGAAGCTGCCGCCTGCGCAGAGAAATTCCGCAAGGAAGGCGTAGATATCACCCTGACCGTCACACCCTGCTGGTGCTACGGCGCAGAGACCATGGATATGGATCGGAACACCATCAAAGCCGTATGGGGCTTCAACGGAACGGAGCGTCCCGGCGCAGTATATCTCGCTTCCGTATTGGCAACCCATGCGCAAAAGGGACTGCCGGCATTCGGCATCTACGGACGGGACGTACAGGCGGCAGACGCAACGGAAATCCCTGCAGACGTAAAAGAAAAGCTGCTGCGGTTCGGACGTGCCGCTGTTGCCGTTGCTACGATGCGCGGTAAATCTTACCTGCAGATCGGTTCCATTTGTATGGGTATCGGCGGATCTATCATTGACTCCGCATTCATTGAGGAATATCTGGGCATGCGGGTAGAATCCGTTGACGAGGTGGAAATCATCCGCCGGATGTCTGAAGGAATCTATGACGAGGCAGAATATCAGAAGGCGCTTGCATGGACGAAAGAAAAATGCAAGGAAGGATTTGATAAAAACCCGCAGGAATTGCAGAAGTCCAGAGAAGAAAAGGATGCTGACTGGGAATTCGTTGTGAAGATGATGGTTATTATCAAAGACCTCATGTGCGGCAACGACAAGCTTCCTGCCGGACGGGAAGAGGAAATGGTGGGACACAACGCCATTGCAGCCGGATTCCAGGGACAGCGCCAGTGGACAGACTTCTATCCCAACGCAGACTTTGCAGAAGCACTGCTGAACACCTCCTTTGACTGGAACGGCGCAAGAGAGCCGTATATTCTGGCAACAGAAAACGATGTGCTCAACGGACTGGGTATGCTGTTTATGAAGCTGCTTACAAACCGTCCTCAGATTTTTGCGGATGTGCGTACATACTGGAGTCCCTCTGCCGTATTTGAAGCTACCGGATATCAGTTGGAAGGCAAAGCAGCAGAATCCTGCGGATTTATTCACCTGATTAACTCCGGTGCAGCATGCCTGGATGCATCCGGAAAAGCGCTGGATGAAGCAGGCAATCCTGTAATGAAGCCTTGGTACGAAGTTACCGAAAAGGATCAGGACGCGATTCTGGCAGCAACAACATGGAACGCAGCGGATGTTGGATATTTC
The DNA here is from genome assembly GCA_949451655.1 of uncultured Eubacteriales bacterium. Taxonomy (GTDB): domain Bacteria; phylum Bacillota; class Clostridia; order Oscillospirales; family CAG-272; genus Avispirillum. Next base: position 12,362 of record CASTST010000040.1, read on the forward strand.
CGCGGCGGCGGATATTCCAGCCGGTTCTGCACGGAAGCGGAAATGCCTGTGACAATGATCCGCCTGAATCTGGTACAGGGACTCGGACCGGTTCTGCAAATTGCAGAAGGTTGGACGATTCATCTGCCGGAACAGGTAAACGATATTTTGTGGAAGCGTACCGACTATACCTGGCCGTGCACATGGTTTGCACCGCGCACCACAGGTAAGGGCGCATTTGCAACAGCATATGACGTAATGAACAACTGGGGCGCAAACCATGGCGCAATCAGCTACGGTCATATTGGCGCGGATTTGATCACGATGTGTTCTATGCTGCGCATTCCTGTTTCCATGCATAACGTACCGGAGGAGGATATCTTCCGTCCGGCTGCATTTAACGCATTCGGCATGGATAAGGAAGGGCAGGATTACCGCGCTTGTGCTGCATACGGTCCGATGTATAAAAAATAATATTTATTCAAATGATAAAAAAGGCTGCGAAAAAATGCAGCCTTTTTTGTATGAGCAGCACTGTTGATTTAAAGAAGTTACAATGATAGCAGCAGGACAATCCCTCAGCCACAGCGAAACTGTGATAGCTCCCTTTGATAGGGGAGCCCAAATTTCAACTAAGCCCCCGGCAAGGGAATTCTTTTTGTTGGTACCGTGCAACAGCACAAACGCAATTTTATTTATCTTGTTCCGAGGCGCCGTTTTGTCCATGACAGCTACTCGCCGCAGGACAATCTGCACACCCGCACCCGCATCCGGATTTTCCCTGCTTTTTATCTCTGCGCATTTTCAGTATAATCAGCACAACAATTGCCGCTACAGCAGCACCGATTAAAATAGTTCCCCAATTTTCTGACCAAAACTCCAGCATATAACTCACCTCACTGCTTATACATAAACTGGTTTTCTCCATTTTATGGATTGACACAGACTTACCTTATTATTAAGTATTCTTTCCCCAAAATCTGAAATATTTCTCCCAAGGTCCTCCTTGAAATATACAGCAAGCATATGTTATACTGAACAATACAAAGGGAGGGATATTCTTATGAAAGCACAAGAATCTGCCGAAATAACAATTCCAATTCTGCAAAGATGCAAAGGATCCGTTGGTTCTATTGATATAGTAAATGAACTGGGATATTTAAAACCCAGCGTAAGCATCGCACAAAGCTTTGATGCCATCAAAGCATATACTAAGTAAAAAAATGGAAAAAAACAAACGATTTTTGATTATCTCGCAAGTACCCCAACCCTTGCTGGACTGGTATTACAAAAATGCGCGCACACTTCCCTGGCGTGAAAATACAGATCCATATCGGGTATGGGTTTCGGAAATCATGCTGCAGCAGACAAGAGTTGCCGCGGTAATTCCCTACTTTCTCCGTTTTATGGAACAGCTTCCCACAATAGAATCGCTGGCAAATGCTTCAGAAAATCAGCTTTTAAAGCTGTGGGAGGGACTGGGGTACTATTCCCGGGCGAGAAATCTCCAAAAAGCAGCAAAAATAATCTGCTCGGAATACGGCGGGGTATTTCCGGAACGGTACGAAGATATTCTTTCTCTGCCCGGAATTGGTCCATATACGGCAGGAGCTGTTGCGTCCATTTCCTTTGGGCAGCCTGCCCCGGCAGTGGACGGCAACGTATTGCGGGTTGTTTCCCGTCTGCTGGAATGGGATGCGGATTTGTCAGGCGCTGCAGAAAAAAAGCAGGTAGCAGAATTGCTTGCCGCAATTTACCCGGAAGGGCAGTGCGGCGCATTCACCCAAGCGCTTATGGAACTTGGTGCAGTCATTTGTATACCGGGCACAGCCCCCAAATGCCTGGCATGCCCCCTGCAACATATTTGCGGCGCATTTGAATCGGGAACGCAGGCTGCATTCCCGGTTGTTGCGCAAAAGAAGCCCCGCAAAAAGGAAGAAAAAACTGTATTTCTCCTGCGCTGCAAGAATAAAATTGCTCTGCACCGCCGACAGCCGGGCGGATTACTTGGCGGGCTGTGGGAATTTCCTAATACGGAAGGACATTTAGATCCCGATGCAGCAAAAGCGTGGCTGACCGAACAGGGACTACTCGTTCAAACGCTTGCAGAAGGAACGCAGAAAAAACATATTTTCACACATATCGAATGGCATATGCGATGCTATTATGCGGAATGTGAAAATGAGAACCGTGATTTCGTCTGGGTAACGGAGCAGGCACTGCTGGAGGAATTTTCACTGCCTACAGCGTTCCGGAAGTTTATCGGAGAAATCGGATTATAATTTTGATGTAAACCTACATTTAGGATACTGACTGCATCCTAAAAATTTACCATACTTTCCGTTGCGTTCTACTAATATATTTTGACATTTCGGGCATATTCTCCGTTCGATCATATGATCCCGCTCGCAGGATTCCCGGTTAATATTTTCCACATGCTCTTTTCTTGCTTTTGGAGAATCCACATTTGCGTCCTGAATGATTTGTACAAATGTATCAACTTGTTCATCATTTAGCATTCGCTGCTGATATGAACGGATTGTCTTGCGTAAATGAACAGTATGTATAAGGTGTTTGTTAGATTTTACTTTAACATTGGCTTCTACCGAAAAAACAATTATGGATACAAATATATCCTCCGGCAAATTTAATAGTTCAGACAGCGCTTTGATATGACCATAATTTTGTCTGACAGGATTGGGAATAGAATACTTCTTGTTTTCCGTCCACTTATCTCCATATTCACTGCCAGTAATATATCCTTTATAATTTTTCGTTTCTATCACAAAAATTCCATACGGAGATACTACAACATGGTCTATCTGCGTAGTCTTTCCGTTGTTCTGGTGCAGCATGACATCGTTGATAGGTCTATACTCTTTCGGCAAAGCAGAAAGGATCGCAGATACTGTTTTTTCTCCAAACCATCCCTGTACTTTGGGTCGTATAAATGAAGGAAGATTTTTATATATCAAAAGCAGAAGCCCAAACACAAAAAGAACGGCACCCAAAATTCTCAAAGCCTTCACTTCAATTATAGACGCAAATATACCATTCAAAATTTCAGAAATGATTGCAGACATATCCATATCATCCCTCTACATAATGTGAAATTGTTCATATCACAATTATACCAAAGTTCAATTATCCGTGTCAATCCCACGGTCAACTATCACTAACAGCCTTTTCCACCTTTCCTAAGCCTCTCCTGCGCAAGGAGAAATACCGTAGTTCCTGGTTGTTTCATCAGCCTCCCCCCCAGCAAAGGAAGGTGGCGCGGCGTAAGCCGTGTCGGAGGGATTGTCTAAGCAATTCTACCGATTTATGCATCCTACAAAAGATAATGTTACAATCCCCCACCTGCTTCGCAGGAGCCCCCTTTGCACAAGGGGGCCTTTTTTGCCATGCGCTAACGTGGGATGCCCCAGTGGTTCGTGAAACGAACCACCGCACAAGGGGGCCTTTTGTAGTTGTGTGCTTACGCGGGATGCCTCTGGGTTCGTGGAGTGAACCACCACACAAGGGGAGCCTTTCAAATTTAAAATTTATAACATCTCTCTATGAAGCCACGCAGTGAATCCTCACAAGAGATCCAAACCAGCTCAAGCCTCCCTTGTGCAAAGGGAGGTGGCGCGGCGTAAGCCGC
>CASTST010000041.1 GCA_949451655.1 uncultured Eubacteriales bacterium
CCGCTAGCATCACTGTCATCATTCTTTTCAGTACTTTTTTCATCTTCTTCCTCCTCTTCTTATAATATAAGTTGTAAAAAAAGTATCATACTATTATGAAAATATATTAACATAATCCGCTCGACTTGTCAATATTGTATGAAAAGTTCGAATGCAAAACAGCCTGTTTTGTGCAACCCTTTTACATAATTTTCCATGTTAGACAAACCTTAATAAAATATTAAACATTTATCTCATTGAACCTTAAAGTCCCTTTGCGTATTATAGTATTGCAAGAAACAAATCCGACAGAAAACTGTGAGAAAAGCTATTGACAATCGCAAAGGCGCATGATATACTAACTGTGCCATTGTAAATAGTACAGTTAGTATTCGTGATACGAGACAGTGTACAACAAGCAGAAAGGATCAGAGATATGCTCGAGACAAAAGATTTATCAAAGATTTATAAACCGAAAAAAGGAGTGCCGGTAACAGCGCTGGATAAAATATCGCTCCGGTTTCCGGATAAGGGAATGATTTTCCTTCTGGGAAAATCCGGCAGCGGTAAATCCACACTGCTCAATCTGCTGGGCGGCTTGGACCGATATGACAGCGGCGAAATTATCATCAAAGGCGTTTCCTCGAAGGATTTTAAACAAAAACATTTTGATTCTTACCGGAATACATATGTAGGCTTTATTTTCCAGGAATATAATATACTAGAAGAGTTCACTGTCGGCGCCAATATCGCCCTTGCCATTGAACTGCAGAACAGAAAAGCAAGCGATGCGGAAATTAACGAAATTCTGCGGGAAGTGGACTTGGAGGGATACGGAAACCGCAAGCCCAATGAATTGTCCGGCGGACAGAAGCAGCGCGTGGCAATTGCCCGGGCGCTGGTGAAAAAACCGGAAATCATTATGGCGGACGAACCTACCGGCGCGCTGGATTCCAACACTGGCAGACAGGTTTTGGATACGCTGAAGCGGCTTTCCAAAAAGAAGCTTGTTATTATCGTATCCCATGACCGGGACTTTGCTGAAAACTATGCGGACCGGATCATTGAACTGGCAGACGGACGGGTTATCAGCGATGTAGAAGTGGATACCTGTGCCGATGCTGCGGAAGATGTGCCTGCACTTTCCTATGAAGGGGAGACGATTCAGGTTCCTGTTGGGTATCACCTCACGGAGGAGGACCGGAACGCGATCAATGCCTATATACAGGATATGCAGTCTCAGACAAATATCCGCATCGGCAGGAAAAAGGCGGGGCAGAAATTTGTGCCGACCGACACTGGAAAGATCAAGTCTGCTGATGCAGAATCCTTCCACTTAATCAAATCAAAGCTTCCCATGAAGAATGCCTTCAAAATCGGGGCTAGTGGACTGGGGCATAAGAAAATCCGTCTGGTGGTTACAATTCTCCTGTCCTGTATTGCATTTGGACTGTTCGGACTTGCAGATACATTCGGCGCATACAATCATATAAAGACATGCACCAACTCCATTGTAGATACAGGCGTTTCGTATGCATCTATCGTGCGTTCCTATAAATACGGCAGCGGTGTAGAGGAACGTTGGGATCACTGGAGCAGCATGTTGTCAAAGGCAGATGTGGCGCAGTTTACAAAGGATACGGGCATTGAAATGAGCGGTGTATATGTTCCGCTGAATACCTCCCTTTCTTTTGCTGCGCATCTGGATTCCTCTGTAGAGCTTACAAAAACGGAAGTACAGGTTTATGCGAAAGAATTTACAGGCTTTGCAGAAATCACAGAGGAAAGTCTGAAGGAAATGAAGGCACAGCTGGTCGCAGGAGCCCTTCCTGACGGAACCAAAAATGAAATTGCAATCAGCACATATATATTCCAAACCTTCCGGCAGGCAAGTTATACCGAGGGAGTTTATTCTGTCGGTGAGGACGGAAATGTTGCATTTGACTTTACACCAGTGCAGTATTATGACGACATGATCGGCAAAAAATTGTTGCTTGGAGATACGGAATATACGATAACCGGCGTGATAGACACCGGATTTGATCTGGACCGATATAAGAATCTGACTGAAGAAAAGAAAAATGCAAGTACAGCCGATTTGATGATCGATTATGCACTGTCAAAAGAGTTTGAGACGGCTGCCAACTATAGTCTTATAGGCGTTGCAATGACCGGTTCCGGACATGTGGAAAACCTGATTGCAAATAAAACGCCGATTTATAATATCACCAAAGGATATATATATTATAATAATGCAGACTTTAATATTGATCCGGCGTACCTGACCACTTTGGATCAGATTGCAGATCAGAATATCCTCTGGCTGGACGGAGAAAAAACAGAGCTTGCAGATAATGAGATTGTTATTGCTTCCGATGCAATTACGGCTTTTGAGGACAATGGTCGTCCTCTTGACGTTTCCGAATCCGTTGAAAATTATACTGCTTCTTTGAAAAATGCAATGCTGAGCAAGGATTATTATACTGCGGAGGAAATGGAGTTCCACAATGATGAAGGCTATAAAGTAGTTGGTATTATTCCGATTGATGAAACCAATAAGACCATTGCACGTACTGCTGTTGTTTCTGAAAAGGATTTCAATGCATTCACTCCCGGAAAAGAAGGGGTGTATAACTTTGCTGTAGGAAAAATGCCGGAGGAGAAGCAGGATGTAAACGATCTGGTATCCTACTGTTACGGGGATGCCAACAACAAAACGGAGCGCTTTGAATTGCAGAACTCCGTTACCTTTGAACTGGATACGGTAAACAGTGTGCTTCATACTCTTGCAAATGTATTCCTGTATGTGGGACTTGGATTTGCTCTGTTTGCCGCATTGATGCTTGCAAACTTTATCAGCACCAGCATTTCCTATAAGAAGCAGGAAATCGGAATTCTGCGTGCGATTGGATCCAGAGGCAACGATGTATTCCGCATCTTCTTTGCAGAAAGCTTCATCATTGCAATGATCAACTTTGTACTGTCTTCTATCGGCGTGTTTGCCGCTACAGCGATTATCAACTATCTGATCCGCAACGAAGCGGGAATCCTGATCACCATATTGAATTTCGGTATCCGGCAGCTGCTGCTTCTGTTTGTGGTTAGCATTGCTGTGGCTGCTGCGGCAAGCTATGTGCCTGTAAAACGGATTGCTTCCAAGCGTCCTATTGACGCAATTCGCAACAGATAAGTCACGTTTGAGAAAGAGTAGAAAAAATTATGAAAAATATTTTGCAATATCTTGAGAAATCTGCTATAATGCACCCTGGGAAAATTATTTTTGCAGATGCGGACAAATCTATTACGTATACTTCCTTTGTGGAAGAGGCAATGGCTGTTGGAACAGCCATTGCCTCCCACCTAGGTGGGAGGCGGAACTGCCCTGTTGCAGTAATAATGCCCCGTTCTGTAGAAAACCTCATCGCTATGATGGGGGTGGTATACAGCGGGAATTTTTACGTTGTGATCGACTGCGAAATGCCCCAGGCAAGAGTGGAAAAGATTTTTCAGACCCTGCAGCCGGCGGCAGTCATTCTGCCCGGGGAATGGATGGAGGAGCGCAGTGCATGGGTGCCGGACATCCCGTTCCTTTCCTATGAAGACTGTGCTGGGACGGTGGCAGATAATGCTTTGCTTAGCGAAATTCGCAGCGCTATGGCAGACACGGATCCGTTGTACGCCCTATTTACTTCCGGTTCTACAGGGAATCCGAAAGGAGCGGTGCTGAGTCACAAAAATGTGATTGCTTATTCAAAATGGTATGCCGATACGTTTTCTATTACGGAAAAGACTGTGTTTGCGAATCAGACGCCGTTTTATTTCAGCATGTCCGTATCGGATATTTTTTCTACCATGCGCACCGGCGCAACACTGCATATTATTCCCAAAAGCCTGTTCTCCTTCCCGGTGAAGCTGATTGAATTTCTCAATGAGCGGTTGGTAAATACTATATACTGGGTTCCTTCGGCGCTTTGCATTGTTGCAAACTGGAAGGTGTTGGATTATGTAATGCCCCAGCATCTGGAGAAGGTTCTTTTTGCAGGCGAGGTCATGCCTGTGCGCCAGTTGAACTACTGGATGGATAAACTGCCGGAGGCAATGTTTGCCAATCTGTTCGGACCTACGGAGACCACCGATATCTGTACCTATTATGTAGTAGACAGAAGGTTTGACAACAGCGAAACCCTTCCTATTGGGCGGGCATGCGACAACTGTGATGTATTTATCATAGGCGAGGACGGCAAGCAGGTATCCCGTGGAGAAGAAGGTGAGCTGTATGTCCGTGGTTCCTTTGTGGGAATGGGATATTACAATGATCCGGACAAAACTGCTGCTGCGTTTGTGCAGAATCCTCTGCATAACAGCTATCCTGAGCGGGTGTATAAAACAGGCGATTTAGTGCGGGAAAATGAACGGGGCGAGCTATTGTATATTTCCCGCAAAGATTTTCAGATTAAACATATGGGATACCGTATCGAATTGAGCGAAATTGAGGCTGCTGCCGGAGCCATTCCGGAAATTTCAGCCTGTGCAGCAGTATATGACGGAAGTCGGGACAAGATCATCCTTGTATATCAGGGAAAGCGGCTGGATGACGCCGTGCTGTGTCAGATGCTGGCAAAACGGCTGCCTGCGTATATGATGCCCAGCTGCTTTATTCGGGTGAAGGCAATGCCCTACAACCAGAACGGAAAAATTGACCGGACGTATTTGCGGGACAATTATGAATCCCTCAGACCTGCTCCGTGCACCGTTTGATGTCTGTAAGAACGTAGAATGCCTTCTTCGTGCAATTTGCCACAGAACAAAAAGGCTCGCAAAACAAAAAGATTCTCTCGTGTATTTACCAATGAATCAAAAGCCTCCCCCCCAGCAAAGGGAGGTGGCACGGCCAAGCGTAGCGATCGTGTCGGAGGGATTGTTATACGGTCATTTGGCAGGATTAACAAATCGACAATATGTATGGACAATCCCTCAGTCGCTGCGCTCGGCTCCCTTTGCACAAGGGAGCCGAGCGGAGAGGAAAACTTGTGACACCTCCCATTGCTGGGAGCTCACCAAAACTTATAAAACATTTTTTAATAATGAAAGGATTTTTTATCATGGAAGAACTGCTTACTATTTTGGAAAATCTCAAGCCCGGCGTGGATTTTGCCGCACAAACAGATCTGATCGAGGATCACATTTTGGATTCTATGTCCGTTGTAATGCTGGTAGGTGAACTGAACGACGAATTTGATATTGAAATCACACCGGTGGATGTAGTGCCGGAAAACTTCAAAACTGTTGACGCAATTTATGCAATGATTCAGCGGCTGTCCGACGACTGATTTGCGTATATAAACTAAGATGAAACTCTGAAGGAAAGGTGTAGTCGAACATATGGCTTACAGTTCCATTGTATATTTACTTCCGTTTCTCGGCGCGGTGCTTCTGCTGTATAACGGCATGCCGAAAAAATACCGTTGGTGCGTGCTGCTCCTTGCCAGTTATGTTTTTTACTGGTTGAACAGCCCTTCCACGTTGGTTTTTCTGCTGCTTGCCACAGCGGCGGTGTATTTTGCCGGAATCTTTCTGAATAAAATCCAGGATGGCTTTGAACTTTCGAAAAAAGCCCTGGATAAAGAAGGCAAAAAGAAACTGCGCGGCGTTGTCGGATGGCAGAAAAAGGCAGTTTGTGCCTGCACCTTTCTGTTTGTTTTTGGTCTGCTTGCGTTTTTAAAGTATTATCCCTTCTTTAGTGAAAACATCAATCACTTTTTGGGGCTTTTCACAGAAAAGCATATGCTTCCCCAGTTGAAATTGATCCAGCCTTTGGGTATTTCCTATTATACCCTGCAGGCAGCGGGCTATATTATTGATGTTTACCGGGGAAAATACCGTGCGGATAAACACATCGGCAAGGTTGCCCTGTTTCTTTCCTTCTTCCCGCAGATTGTGGAGGGACCGATTGCCCGTTTTGATCAGACTGCCGGTCAGCTTATGGAAGGAAATCGGACAACATATAAAAATCTTACTTGGGGCGCACAGCTCATTTTGTGGGGACTGTTCAAAAAAATGGTCGTTGCAGACCGTGCAAACCCCTTTGTAGCAGAGGTTTTCGGAAATTATACGGAGAACAGCGGAGCCGTACTGTTGATGGGCGGAATTTTATTTACCGTGCAGATTTACATGGAATTTTCCGGATGCATGGACATCGTGATCGGCAGTGCGCAGCTATTCGGCGTAGATCTTCCGAAAAACTTTGCACGTCCCTTCTTTGCAGATTCTGTCAATGATTTTTGGCGGAGATGGCACATCACGCTGGGTGCGTGGCTGCGCGACTATGTGTTTTATTCCGTATCCCTCTCAAAAGGCTTTGGAAAGCTTTCTAAAAAAGCCAAGGAGAAGCTCAGTCCCTTTTTGGGCGCGTTAATTCCTTCTGCGGCGGCGTTGTTCTGTGTGTGGTTCTGTAACGGTATATGGCATGGTGCGGGCTGGAAATATCTTGCATATGGTATGTACTATTATCTGATCATGCTGCTTGGGATGCTGCTGGAGCCTCTTTTTGCCAAAACAGCGGCGTGCGTTCATTTGAATCGGGACAGCGGTGGATTCCATGTGGTGCGGGTTTTGCGTACCTGCGTTCTGGTTGTGGGTGGTATGACGCTGTTCCGTGCTGAAAGCGTTGGCGCGTTCGGCGAAATTATGCTGCGGATCTTTACGGATTTTGCACCGGGAAGCATTGTGGACGGAACGCTGCTGCATCTGGGTATTGACGGATGGGATTTCATTGCAATTGCAGGTGGATGCATTGTTGTTCTGATCGTAAGCATGATACAGGAAAAAGGCTATTCTTTGCGGGAAACTGTTGCGGGTCAGAATATTGTGCTGCGTTGGGCTGTGTACTTCGCTTTGATTTTCGCAGTTGTCATTTTCGGTGCATACGGTCCCGGATATGATCAGGTAGCATTTATTTACGGGCAATTTTAACGGAGGGTGAGGTCTAAAGAAAATGGAAAATCAGAAAAAAACCACTCTTCAGAATGTGACAAAATGTATTGTTTTTATTTTGCTGCTTGCTATGCTGCTGATGGGCGTTTCCTATTTGATGGCGCCGAAGGACAACACAAAAGAAAGCGGTATCACCAATCCGAACGCCAACGGATTTTACTCTGAACCGAAAAATTCCATTGATGTTGTTATGATCGGCAACAGCGATGCATACAGCGGCTTTTCTCCAATGGAGCTTTGGAACGCCTGCGGATATACTTCCTATGTCAGTGCGGAGGGGTTACAGGTTCCGGCGGGATCCCTCGCCATGCTGAAACGGATTCTGGATTATCAGAAACCGAAGCTGGTTATTTTGGAAACGGATGGGATGTTTACAAAAACAGACGCATCACAAAATATTGTCAATGCGTTCAATGCGGTTCTTGGGGAGCCGTTCAGTGTGTTCCGGTATCATAATCGTTGGAAAAAGCTCAAGTGGAAAGACCTTCTCCGCAAACCCTTTTATACAGCGCACTGCGTTACTAAAGGGCAGATGCTGTCCAATAAAGTGAAAGGATATACCGGGGAGGAATACATGGTGGAAACGGATAAACGGGCGAAAATTCCCGGTTCTTCCATTATAGCAGTGAAGCAGATACAGAAGCTGTGTGCGGAAAACAATATGGAACTGCTGCTTCTGGAAATGCCTTCTGAATCTTCCTGGAGCTATAAACGGCACAATGCTGTAAAGGATTTTGCGAAAGAGCATCATCTCCCGTTTGTGGATTTGAATCTAGATCGGGACCGGTTTGATTTTGACTGGACGACAGATTCCCGGGACGGCGGGAATCACTTGAACAGCGCCGGTGCCCGCAAAGTCACCCGGTTTATCGGGGAATATTTAAAGGAACATTACGACCTTCCGGATCATCGGGACGATCCTAATTTTGATGTTTGGCATGAAGATTTCAAGGCGTATACGGAACAGGTGAAGTTTACAGAAGATGATTGAATTTATGTGTGATCTTCATTTTATGTGAAAAGCAAGGATTACAATCCCCCACCCGCTGCGCGGGAGCCCCCTTTGCACAAGGGGGCCTTTTATTTTGCGCTGCGCGGGAGTTTACTTTACACAAGGAAGACTTTTTATTTTGTGCTGCGTAGCATGCCCTAGGGGTTCGCTTCACGCCCCCCCGCACAAGGGAGCCTACAAGTAAATCTAAGCCTCCCCAGTGAAAGAGTTTGCTGCGCAACCTCTCGGGGAGGTGGGTTTTGCGCAGCAAAACGCGGAGGGGCTGTCTTACTATCATTTTGAAATATTTGTAAATCGACAATATACCTAAACAATCCCTCACCCGCTACGCGGGAGCTCCCTAGGATCCGCTACACGGCTCCGGCACAAGGGGGCCTCACCCTCGATTCAAGCCTCCCCTGTGCAAGGGGAGGTGTCAGCATAGCACAGCGATGCTGACAGAGGGGTTGTATGAAGGGATGCTGTTGCTTTGCGGGACCTGCAAATCGGAAGCAAGACAATCCCTCACCCGCTGCGCGGGAGCTCCCTTTACACAAGGGAGCCTTTTTTATTGTGCGGCGCGGGAGCTCCCTATGGAGCCACGTAGTATATCCTCACAAGGGAGCTTTTTTTATTTTGCATTGTGCGGAAGCGATCAATGAAACTTGTGCAAAAACAAAACATTTTTATTTTTTATCCCTGCTTCTTTCTATTGACTTAAAAGGTACGGAGAAGTATAATAAAATGGTATATATCTTTTTTATTTTGGATCAGTATGTTGTATAAAATCATATAAAGTTGGTGAATTATGATGGATCGTGTTTCTAAAATCAATTATTATCTGGATATTGCTCAAACTGTTTCTGAAAGAAGCACCTGCTTGCGGCGACGCTTTGGTGCGATCATCGTGAAAAATGATGTTATTATTTCTACTGGCTATAACGGTGCACCGCGGGGACGGATCAATTGTACCGATATTGGAGCGTGCCCCAGAGATCAAATGAATATTCCGAGAGGAGAGCGGTATGAGATGTGCCGGAGCGTCCATGCGGAAGCGAATGCGATCATCGCCGCTACCCGGGAACAAATGCTCGGCGCTACCCTGTATATGTGCTGCACTTCTCCTACAGGGGAGCTTGTGGGCGGGACATGCTCCTGCATGATGTGTAAGCGATATATTATCAACGCCGGTATCGAGCGGGTATATGTTCGGGATACAAAGGATACCTTCACTATTTTTGAAACAAAGGACTGGGTCGAAAACGACGACAGCCTTTCCGGGCAGTTCGGATATTGATGAAACGGAGAAATCTATGAAACGTACAACGGCACTGCTGCTTCTCTTGACACTGCTTTTGTGTGCCTGTTCAAAAGAGGCAGTATATACCTTTGAAAAGGATGGAACCCTGACGGACAAATCCGGCAATGCATACTACAGCGCGCCTGTAGGATATGAACCCACCAATCAGGGAGACCAATACGGCAAAATTGACGATGCGATCGGAGAAACCCTGTATCGGGTAGGTGATCTGGATCCGGAGCACTACCTGACCGGCGAGTATTCCGGCGGCGCCACATCGTTTTTTTACAGCGTAGATATAGACCTTCCGTCTTTGTGGGAAATGCAGCCGTCTTTGTGCTATTTATGTCAGCAGGAAACCAATATTATCACGATTTGTACCATTGGAGATGGCTCCCAAAGCGGCAGCGCAGATGCGGATAAGAAAGTGATTGAAACCATCATCGCGCGTATGCAGAGCGCAATTGAGACTGGCAGTACGGAATCTATTTGGCCGCGCGGGGATGTGAATGAAACATATCAGCTGAAATTTTATTCAGATCAGTGGTCGGCATTTTATTATAATTTGACACTTGCCGTTTGTGGCAGCGGAGCCTATTTGTACGATCGGCAGTCCAAAATCTGTATCAACACGGGCGATTTACTTTTGCCGTATTATGAAGTGTCTGCGCCTGAATCTGCTCCGATAGACAGCGAGACGGAGGCGGATATATGAATTCGAATACATTGGAAACTGTAAAATCTACACTGGATGTACCACAGGCAGAGCAGATTGGTCAAATTCCCGCCCAGGAACTTTATTTGTTTGTATGTTCCGGCAATACCTGCCGCAGTCCTATGGCGGCGGCTCTGTTTAATCATTACTATGGGACAGATACGCGCATTGCTGCATCCGCCGGGCTGTTTGCAGATGGCTCTCGGATGTCGGAGAATGCTTCTCTTGCGCTGGAGCAGGCAGGGATCACACCTCCCGAGCATGTTTCTCGCCCGGTGAGTGAAGCATTGATACGGCAGGCAACCCAGGTTATTGGCATTACTGCCGCTCATGCGGATAGTCTAATGTGGTCTTGTCCTCACTTTGCATCGAAAATAACAAAACTGCCTGCAGATATTCCAGATCCCTTTGGGGGAGATTTGGCTGTCTATCAGAAGTGTTTGGAAGCAATTAAGTCGGCCCTGTTTGACATGTTTGGTCCTCCTGCCGGGGCAGATAGCACAATATGATGGAAATAGAAATAACGCTTCTGCCGAAAGATCTTTCGGAGGATTCGCCTATTCTGGATCAGCTTACAGAATTGGAGCGAACATGCTTTGCGGCGGATGCATGGAGCAAAAATATGATTTTTTCATCTATCCAACAGCCATGCACCTATGTGTGGATTACACAAGATTTGCAATTGCAGAAAATTGTTGCATATGCTGTGTTGTATCTTGCGGGAGATGAAGGAGACGTTGCAAATATTGCTGTGCTTCCATCCTATCGCAAAAGAGGAATTGGCGGTGCACTTTTTGACGCCATGCTGAATTTGGCGCGTGGTGAGCGGGTGCAGACAATTTATCTGGAGGTGCGGCAGTCCAATGATGCTGCCATTCGCCTCTATCGTTCCCGGGCGTTTGTCGAAATCGGCAAACGCAAAAATTATTACAGGCATCCCCGGGAAGACGCTATATGTATGGCAAAAACAGTATTACAGTCATAAAAAGGAAGTCTATTATGCGCATTCTGGCTATTGAATCTTCTTGTGATGAGACGGCGGCAGCCGTTGTAGATATGGAACCGCACCGGCGGAAAATCCTGTCAAATATAGTTGCGTCTCAGGTCAGCACCCATGCTTTATATGGCGGCGTTGTTCCGGAAATAGCAAGTCGGGCGCACATTGAAGCAATTTCAATGGTTGTTCGGCAGGCGCAGAAGGAGGCAGGGGTATCTCTGTCCGATTTGGATGCGGTAGCTGTCACCCACACGCCAGGGCTGATTGGATGCCTGCTGGTAGGGGTGAGTTATGCAAAATCTTTGGCCTTTTCTGCGGGACTCCCGTTGATTCCGGTAGATCATATCAAAGCCCATGCCGCAGCCGCTTATTTTGACCATCCCGATTTAGAGGCGCCGTTTACTGCATTGGTTGTTTCCGGCGGACATACCTCTATTTATTCAGTATCTGCGCCGTCTGATTTTAAGGAAATCGGCGGAACACGGGACGATGCGGCAGGGGAAGCGTTTGACAAAGTGGGACGGATTATGGGGCTGCCTTATCCCGGCGGCGCTGCCATGGATGCGTTGGCAGCAGAAGGGTATGCACTGTTGGAAGCGGGCGAGATAGAAAATATCACATTGCCATCACCATCCCTGCGGGACAGTTTGGATTTTTCGTTCAGCGGATTAAAGACTGCATGTGTAAATTATATACATAATTATCGGCAAATCAACGGGCTGGACGCCAAAGCGCCGATTCCCCATGGGGAAAAGGTCCGAGTGGCAGTTTCCTTTACGGATGCTGCTGTTGGCGGCATTTGTAAAACATTGGATCATATTCTTGCAAGTAGAGATACAAAAAGGCTTGTTTTAGCAGGCGGTGTGGCTGCAAACAGTCATTTGCGCAGTGCTGTTTCCAATGTAGCGGAGTCTCGGGGCGTGTCCTTATATATGCCGCCGCTGAAGCTATGCGGCGACAACGGCGCTATGGTGGGGGCACAGGCATATTTTGAATATACTGCCGGCGTGCGCGCAGGGACAAGTCTCAATGCTTTTGCCAGCGGTGAAATTGCAGTGATCTGATACTATAGTGGCGCTAATCTGCATGTGACGAAGTTCTACAGGTGAAAGTTCTGCTGATGCCGAATTTTCCACAGGGTTTTCCACAGGGTGTGGGAAACTCTGATTTTACAGTATATTTCAGTTTTCTGCAATTGAAAACGTAAAAAATCGAGTAAGATTTTTGCCAAAAATGAAACGATCAAGAGAGGAACGGTTCCATTTGTGAAAATTAAAGTGGATTTTAACGGGCAGTGTATTCTGGTTCCATCCGGTCCCGTTTTAGATAAATTAGGGGAAGCAGACGGAACAAAGCTGCGTGTGCTTCTGTTCGTCTTAGCGAATCCCGCAGCGGAAGCGTCTTATGTATGCGATACGCTGAATATTACGCCGAAAAGCCTGTTGAACGCTTTGTCCTTTTGGGAAGAAGCCGGTGTGCTTCATATAGAGGAAAATGAACTGTCTGCAAAAAAAGCAGGAGCAGCGCAAGGCGCGAAAAGCCGTAGTAAAAAGGATGACAAAAGTGGGGCATTGCACAAGGACGCGGACGGCGGAAACGTTACGGTGTCCCGTCCAAAGCCGGTGGCGCGGGCGGCGCAGCTTCCTCATTATACTTCCGAGCAGGTTACAAGCTATGTAAATGCCCATGCGGAAGTGGGAGATTTGCTGGTGAGCTGCCAGCAGTATATGGGAAAAATGTTCAATATTGCAGAAGTGGAAATTGTGGTGGGGCTGTTAGATTATCTGCATTTGGACAGCGCCTATATTTTGCTTTTATTCTCCCATTGTCAGAAGATGGAAAAGAAATCTCTCCGTTATATAGAAAAGCTGGCAATTGGTCTTTTTGATGACGGAATTATGGACTATGAAGAGTTAGACGCCCATTTGCAGGCGATTGAAGACGCATCCAAAATTGAAAAGCAGCTTCGGCGCTTATTCGGCACAGGCAGACGCGCGCTGACGGCTAAAGAGAAGGATGCGTTCAGCAAATGGGGCGGCAAATGGAAAATGCCCTATGAGTTGATTGAAAAAGCATATGAAATCACTGTGGAAAACACGGGAGGCATATCTATTCCCTATTGCAACGCTGTTTTGGAAAAATGGTACCAGAGCGGATATACCACCTTGGAGCAGGTGAATGGTGCGATCACGCAGTATCGGCACGACAGAGACGGTGCCAAAGATCAGAAAGGCAGTTTTGAGACAGACGACTTTTTTGAAGCTGCTCTTCGCCGTTCCTATGGAGAAGCAAATGAGAAGGAGGGATAACCATGCACGATGCAATGAAGCGTGTGCGGGACGCATATCAGAATAAGCGGGGCGCCGCTGTTGGGCGCAGCGAAGAACGCAAGGCAGCGTTGTATCCTATTGTTCCGGGACTTCTTGAAATTGACACACAGTTAGCATCGACCGCGCCGAAAGTGTTATCCGCTGCAATGTCCGGCAAAGACATAGACAAGCAGATGGAAGCTTTGCGTCGGGAAAATGAGATGCTCCGTCAAAAGCGTGCAAAGCTGCTGGAGGATGCCGGCTATCCTGCGGATTATACGGATATTGTATACGAATGCAGTGCGTGTGGAGACACGGGATTTATTGGCGTCAATATGTGCGGGTGCATGCGCCGAGCAATGGCGCAGGCTATGCTGGAGGATTCCGGTCTTGGAAAACTGGCGCTTGTACAAAACTTTGATTCTTTTTCCCTGTCTTATTATAAAGAAGGTGCAGAGCGGGAGTCCATGGAGCACAATTTGCGCACTCTGCAAAATTTTGCCCAGCACTTTTCAGCAAAGACGCAGGACAGCTTCCTGTTGGTTGGTTCTACCGGGCTTGGGAAAACGCATTTATCTACAGCAACTGCGGTTACCATTATAGAAAAAGGCTATGAAGTGGTTTACAAAACGGTGCAGAGCATGCTGGATGATTTTGAGCGGGAACAGTTTGGCAAAGGTACATATGAAGATATCCGGATGTATTACGAGGCAGATTTGCTGATCGTAGATGATCTGGGGGCGGAGATGTCAACGCAGTTCACTGTATCTTGTATATATAATGTAGTGAACATGCGTATCAACAACGGAAAGCCAACGATTATGAGCACCAATTTGTCCCAAAAGGAACTGCGTGAGCGGTATGCGGATCGGATTACAAGCCGTTTGTTTGGAGAATACAAGCCGCTGCTGTTTTCCGGGGTGGATATTCGTCGGCAAAAACTTGCCGGACAGGGGAGGATATAACCTATGCAGAAAATCAAACGTGGAATATGGATAATAGCTGCGCTGCTGCTACTGCTGCCGGGATGCGGCGCTGTATCGGAAACGAAACCGAATGCAGTTGTCGAATATTTATCCGAATTAAAAGAGGTGCGTGCGTATATATATGACAGTGACACTTCCATGAAATTTGCTCCCGATGATACATTTCTTGCATTGCTTGCGGGGGAATGGACAGAAAAAAGCGGTGGAGCAGGCGGAGAAAAGGTATTATCCATTATTGCAGGAACGCAGTATGAAATTTGCTTCTTTTCGGACGGAACTGCGATGATTTATTACGGCTATGTGGATATTCTGGAGCGGGATCGGCAGTATTATACTTTTTCGTCCAAAGAGAACATAGACAAGATGCTTGCGTATATAGAAGCAAACGGATCTGTTTATGAAGAAACGACAGACGAACATGCGAACGGAAATATAGGGGAATAAGCTGCAAACAGTACAAAAACGGAGAAAATGATTCTCCGGATATCAGGAAGGGCATAGGTATTTAAATAATGAAAATTGGCGTAATGGTTGAATCTTTCCGGAAAAATTTCCGGGAAGGAGTGGAAGAAGCGGCGGCTCTTGGTGCAGATGGAATTCAGGTGTACGCAACGCGGGGGGAACTGGGCGTTGACGAGATCACAAAGGACAAACTGCGTGAAGCATTGGACATTGTCGAATCTCATGGGATGGTATTTTCTGCTATTTGTGGTGATTTTTATGTAGGTTTTACAGATCCCGAAAAAAATAAAATTTATGTTGACAAATCCAAACAGGTGCTGGATCTGGCAAAAGAACTAAAATGTGATGTGGTAACAACGCACATCGGTACAGTACCGGCAGAGGAATGTGAAACAAAAGAAATTATGCGCAGCGCCTGCCGTGAGCTTGCTATATATGCTGATTCTATGGGCAGTGCGTTTGCAGT
>CASTST010000042.1 GCA_949451655.1 uncultured Eubacteriales bacterium
GTATGCAATCGCCCAGTATTCCATATGCTTTGCAGGTTATCCACCGGCGTTGCGTCCAGATGTATTCCTTTTGAGCAGGAACAGTTATCTGATCGGTGCGTATGCTGTGGAAAACCTGCAAAGCATATGGTATACTGGGCGATTGCATACTAATTCGGATTTCACCTGACAGATTCAGAAAGGAGGCTCCATCTGAAAGAATTTTCTGTATCATTAAAAGAAAAATGGCGGCAGCTTGATTATGTCGTTCTCTTTTGTGTATTGGGTATGACTGCCCTTTCCATCGTAGTTCTCGCAGGCGCCTCCAATAAAATTGGAACACGGTACGCCATTGTTCAAAGCATAGCCGCACTTCTTGGCATTTGTGTGATGTTCGTTTTTGCATATATTGACTATGACAAGCTGGTCAAACGCTTTGGCATATGGATTTTCGTTCTTGCAATTCTTGCAATGGCGGCAGTAATTGTATTCGGGAAAGGAAACCGCGGAAACAGATCATGGCTGCGGATTCCCGGTGTTCCCTTTGATATACAGCCCTCGGAATATGTAAAGTTTCTCTTCATCATTACGTATTCCCGCCATATCAAGCGGGTGCAGGACAATATCAATCACATCAAAAACGTAGCAGGACTGGCAATTCACGGCGGTATTATCTTCGGGCTGGTACTGATGACGGGAGATCTTGGTTCCGCTTTGGTATATTTAGGAATTATCGCTGTTATGCTGCTTGTGGGCGGGCTCTCCATCTGGTACTTTATTGGAGTGTTCGCACTGCTTATAGCTGCATCGCCTATCCTATGGAATTTTTTAAGCGAAACCCAGCGAAACCGTATTATATACGGATTCAATCCGGAACTGGATCCCATTAAAGTCGGATTTCAGGCGCTGCACAGTCGGTCTGCAATTGCGGCGGGCGGATTTCTCGGATCGGGATTTTCCGGCGGAACGCAGTTTAAGGCAATCCCGGACTGTTATTCCGACTTTATATTTGCTGTATTGGCAGAGAAATTCGGATTTTTCGGATGTTTCCTTTATATTGTATTGATGACTATTCTTGTGATCCGTTTGATCTGGATTGCCCGCATAGCCCGAAAGGACTACGGAGCATATATCTGTGCCGGAGTCGTTGCGGTGCTTATGTTTCAGACACTGGAAAATATCGGCATGTGCCTTGCCATGCTTCCGGTTATTGGAATCACATTGCCTTTCATGAGTTATGGGGGCTCCTCCATGCTGACTATGTATATGCTGATTGGATTGGTACAAAGCATCAAATGCCACAATCAAAAATACTTCTTTGAGCGGGAAAAAGCGTAACAAAAGCACCCTATGGTTTTTACCATAGGGTGCTTTTTATATGCAATTTTTCGCACAGACTCCCTTCTGTAAGGAAAACAATTTCTTTAATCTCCCCCAGTAAAGGGTGGCAGCAAAATTTTACTGCCGATTTATTGATCATCCAAAATGATAGTAGAACAATCCCTCACCCGCTGCGCGGGAGCTCCCTTTGCACAAGGGAGCCAAGTATGTTGGAATTGCGCGGGAGCTCCCTTTGCACAAGGGAGCCAAGTATGTTGGAATTGCGCGGGAGCTCCCTTTGCTGGGGGGGAGCCAAGAATCTTGGAATTTACGCAGGAGTTCCCTCTACATAAGGGATCAAGTATGTTGGATTTGCGCGGGAGCCCCTCGCGCAAGGGAGCCAAGAATCTTGGAATTTACACAGGAGTTCCCTTTCACAAGGGGGCTAAAAATGTTGGAAATTGCGCAGGAGTTTTCTCTACACAAAGGACAAAATGCTGGATTTGCGCAGGAATTTCCTCTGCACAAGGGGCTGGGGCTTTATATTGGATACTCTTTGCCAGAGAGCGATTCGCGATACCTCCCTTATTGAGTTTTTTGCTTGTATGAAGTCCCTTGTCTATAAAAAAATCAAGAAGGGCTTTATAATTAGCCCCTCTCGAAATAATATACTTCACATCTCGGCAAGTCGTGCCGCTTCTTCTTCCTTCTTTGCCACATACTCATCATATGTACCCAAAAAGTCTGTCATCCCATCCGGACGAATTTCAATAATACGGTTTGCCACCGTATTTACAATCTCATAGTCATGTGAGGACAGCAGCACGTTTCCCTTGAAGTCACGCAATCCGTTGTTTACTGCCGTAATGGATTCCAAATCCAGATGATCCGTAGGCTGATCTACAATCAGGAAATTGGATCCGAACAGCATCATTCTGGAAAACATGCACCGCACCTTTTCTCCCCCGGACAGCACACTAACTTTTTTCAGCGGCGCATCGCCGGAAAACAGCATTCTGCCAAGCATTCCCCGCAGATATGTCTCTGTCTGGTCCTTGGACAACGGACGGAGCCATTCCAGCATATTTTCATCATGCCCGTTAAAATAGGCAGAATGGTCATGGGGAAAATAGGATTTTGTAATGCTGATTCCCCATTTAAAGGAACCTGCATCCGGCTGGATTTCTTCCATCAATACACGGAACAGTGCCGTAATTGCAAGCTCGTTTCCGACAAAAGCAATTTTATCGTCCCGACCAACTGTAAATGTCACATTGGAAAACAACGTCTGCCCATTCTCACTTTTAGCAAGATCGTTTACAAATAAAATATCCTTGCCGGGCGCCCGATCCATATCAAATCCAATGAAAGGATAGCGGCGGCTGGAAGCCGGCAATTCCTGCACTGTCAGCTTATCCAAAAGCTTCTTACGGCTGGTAGCCTGACGGGATTTGGATTTATTTGCGGAAAAGCGGGAAATAAACTCCTGCAAATCCTTGATTTTTTCCTCATTTTTCTTATTCTGTGCTTTCATCAGCCGCTGAATCAACTGGCTGGATTCATACCAGAATTCGTAGTTGCCCACATACAGCTTGATTTCGTTATAATCAATATCTACAATATTGGTACAAACATTATTTAAAAAGTGCCTGTCGTGGGATATTACCAGAACCGTACCGAAATAATCCGCCAGAAAATCCTCCAGCCATTTCGTGGCAGTCAGATCCAAGCCGTTTGTAGGCTCGTCCAGAAGAATGATGTCCGGGTTGCCAAACAATGCCTGTGCCAGCAGAACCTTCACTTTATCACTGTCCCGGAGAGAGCGCATTTCCATTTCTAAAATATCAATCGGAAGTCCCAGTCCCTGCAGCAGTTTGGATGCATCGCTTTCTGCTTCCCATCCGTCCATTTCTGCAAATTCGCCTTCCAACTCCGCGGCACGGATACCGTCTTCGTCGCTGAAATCTTCTTTTGCATAAATCGCGTCTTTTTCCTTCATGATATCATAAAGACGCTGATTGCCCATAATTACCGTGTCTAAAACAGTAAAGTCATCAAAGGCAAAGTGATCCTGCCGCAGCACGGACATGCGCACTGTCTGCGGGACCTCCACATTTCCTGTAGTCGGCTCCAATTCACCGCACAAAAGCTTAAAAAATGTAGATTTTCCGGCGCCGTTTGCACCGATTACGCCATAACAGTTTCCCGGCGTAAACTTAAGATCTACATTTTTGAACAAATACTGCCCGTCAAACTGAAAGGATAAGTTGCTGACTGTAATCATAATAATCTCCAATTATAACCAAATTAAAAAATCATGCGGACAGCGCCGCCCTTCACTTGAATTTCGCCGCTTTTATATGCACCGCCGAACTCTCCGTCCAGAGACCATGGAATTTCTTCATCGCAGGAAAATCGGAGCGAAGCCGTTTTAAAGGTGTGCTCCCTGGCATCGTCAGACGACTGTGTTAGCAGACAGTTGATTAAATGGGAAGTATCCGATGGATTCTTTGGTTTGCGCACCAGAGTAACCTCCATTTCGCCGTCATCATACAGCACATTTTTAATAATTGGCAGTTCAAACCCGCCGATACGCTTGGAATTGCTGACCATACCAAAAATAAAGTCGCCCTCCAGCATTTCCCCATCATGTTCAAGCTGCAGATGATAGGTTTTCGCCTTAGCAAAAGATTTGATTCCGCCAAGCACATACGCAGCATGACCAAAATTCTGTTTGTTTTCCCGGCTTGTCAGATAAGACACATCCGCAAACATACCGAACGCCGCCACGTAAACAAAGGGACTGCCTTCTAAAAATCCAAGATCAACATCCCGTACAATTCCCTCGGCAATCTGTTTTGCCGCGCCTGTAGCCATGCTGTCAATATGCCGGCTGTTTGCAAAATCGTTGGTCGTACCGCCTGGGATATACCCAATCAGCGTACCCGTTCCTGACTGATATACCGCATTGACTACAATATTCAGTGTGCCGTCTCCGCCGCAGCAGACGATACAATCATACTCGCCGCTGTTATATGCCCGGTCATACAGATCTTCCTCACTTCCGGTCAGATGTATGGTTACATCGTATCCCCCCTCGGAGAAGATCCGCACTACATCCATAAGTGAATCATCCAACGCTCTTTTTCCAGAGGTGGGATTGATTAACAATAACATTTTTTTCATATATAACGATCCCTTTTTCCGCTGTTTGATTGGATTCTCTTTAGTATACCGCAAAGCCTCGTCCTTGTCAACCAGCATGTGGAAATGCCTTTCTTCAATATAGCCGCAAAGTTTGCGCTTTTTCTTGCATTCACATAGAAACTGTGCTATACTAAAATAAGTATATGCAATTTTACTTTGGATATAGAAAGGCTTCGTATCATTATGAAAATCACATCCATCCCCTCAGTGCAGACACTTTTGCGTACCGCGTTGGAGGAAGACGCCGGCAGCGGCGATATTACAACAATGTCTACCATTCCTGCGGACGCCATTGCTCACGGAAGGTATATCGCAAAGGAAGACGGAATCCTCTGCGGCATGGATATCGTCCGTACTGTTTTTGATCTTCTGGATCAGGATATTGCACTGCAGGTTCACGTACCGGAAGGATACTGCTTCCATGCGGGAGACATACTGGCAGAGGTATCCGGAAATGCCAGAACCGTACTTACCGGCGAACGTGTCGGATTGAACTTACTGCAGCACATGAGCGGCATTGCAACAGCAACCGCCAAAGCTGTGCAAAGCGTAAGCGGATACAAAGCAAGAATTACCGATACAAGAAAAACTACGCCCGGTCTGCGGCATTTGGAAAAATATGCTGTGCGCTGCGGCGGCGGTGTAAATCACCGGTTTAACTTATCCGACGGTGTACTGATTAAGGACAATCACATTGTAGCGGCAGTTTCAGCTGCAAAAGCATCCGCGCCCCATACACTGAAAATTGAAGTGGAAGTAGAAAACATGGACATGCTCCGTGAAGCGTTGGACGCCGGTGCGGATATCATTATGCTGGATAATATGACCTGTGATGAAATGCAGCAGGCGGTTGCAATTGTGGATGGTCGCGCCCTGACAGAAGCTTCCGGCAATATGGGTGAAAAAGATTTGGCGCAGGTTGCCCAAACCGGGGTGGATCTGATCAGCATAGGTGCACTGACGCACTCTGTTCGGGCAATGGATATCAGCCTGAAATTTAAGCTTGTCTGAACGGGAGGGACAGTTTCATGCGAAGATTTTTATTCAGCGGTTCTTTTTCCGCACTTCCCAGCCAGGATTTTGATGTAGTAATTATCGGCAGCGGCATCGCCGGATTGTATGCGTCCTTGCATATTGATCCTGCCCTCCGCGTTGCACTTGTAACCAAGGAAAATCTGAAAAGAAGCAATTCTTACTATGCCCAGGGCGGCATTGCGGCAGTGCTGTCTCCAACGGACAATTTTGAATCCCATATTGAAGATACCCTTTCCGCAGGAGCAGGACTTTGCAACGAGAATGCTGTGCGGGTTCTTGTGGAAGAAGGTCCTGAAAATATTCAGGAATTGATTGATTTAAACGTCCCCTTTGATACAAATCCCGAGGGAGAACTGCAAATTACCCGAGAGGGTGGACATTCTTGCCGCAGAATTGTACATTGCGGAGGCGATGCTACAGGTCGGGAAACCACCAAACAATTAGGACATATCGCACAGGACAGAAAAAACATCACCATTTTTTATAATACCTATCTGATTGATCTCTTAACTGCAAACGGCAGCGCCGCCGGATGCGTTGTTGCGGATGAAGAAGAAAAGCCCTTCATTCTGCACGCTCCCAATATTATTTTAGCGACCGGCGGAGTAGGATATTTGTATCAATATACCACAAATCCCCGCGGCGCCGTAGGCGACGGCATGGCATGCGCCAGCCGTGCAGGCGTTGTATGCGAAAACATGGAAATGATCCAATTTCATCCTACCACACTGATTTCTCCTAAGCACAGCGATAGACTGTTCCTGATTTCCGAAGCCGTACGCGGCGAGGGCGGTATCTTGCGCAATCACCAGGGCGAAGCATTCATGCAGGATAAGCATAAGCTGCGGGATCTGGCACCCCGGGACATTGTTACCAGATGTATTTTGGCTGAACTGGAACGAACCGGAGAAACCAATGTATTTCTGGATGTATCCTCTATGACAGACGATTTCTTCTCTACCCGCTTTCCCACGATATATGAAGAATGCCACAAATTCGGCATTATGGTTCCCGATGATCAAATCCCTGTCCGCCCTGCACAGCATTATATCATGGGCGGAATTAAAACCAATTTGGATGCCATGACCAATATGGAAGGCTTGTACGCCTGCGGAGAGGTTGCTTCTACAGGCATTCACGGAGCCAATCGGCTGGCAAGCAACTCCGTATTGGAATGTCTGGTATTTGCGCGCCGTGCGGCACGTCACATCAACAAAACGGGACGTAAAATGCAGGCAATCACGCTTCCGGGATCCTGCTCCTACACCAAAGCACCAACCCAACAGGAAATTGAAAAGGATCGGCAGACAATCCGCCAGATGCTCACAGAGCATGCGGGCGCGGTTCGTCACAGCAAAGGTTTGGAAACCGGTGCACGTATCGTTGGAGAAATCTTTGAAAAATATCAAACGCTTTGTTTGAATTCCAAAGAAGCATATGAAATCTGCAATATGGCAGAAACAGCACAAATGATTTTCAGTGCCGCCTGTGCAAGAAAAGAAAGCATCGGCGCCCACTATCTTGTAGACTAAAAATCCGAAAGGCTGACCTTATGAATTTCTATCCCGTTGCACTTGAAGGCTGCATGGAATATAACCCGGACCTTATTGCACAAATTATTGAAAAACAGCTTTCCGGCATCGGGCTGACAGCCGAAACGCTGCGCGGAAAGAAAATTGTTATAAAACCCAATTTGGTTATGAATAAAAAACCGGACTTTTCTGCAACCACGCATCCTGCAGTGATAGCCGGTGCTGCACGCGCACTGCGCAGCATAGGTGCGGGAGAGCTTTACCTTGCAGAAAGCTCCGGCGGTCCTTATACGGAATCTACAATACGGCTTCATTATAACGGCTGCGGCATAAAGGAAATCGCGGAGCAGGAAAATATCAAACTGAATTATAGTACTGCTTCCTCCATTATGCAATTTCCGGGCGGAACCGCCTGCAGAAGCTTCAATGTAATTCAGCCGATTTGCGATGCAGATATTGTTGTGAATATCTGCAAGCTGAAAACACACTCCCTAACAAAAATGAGCTGTGGTGTAAAAAACCTGTACGGTGTAATTCCCGGCACAGAAAAAGTAGAAATGCACGCACGGTTCAGCCGTGTAGAAAGTTTCACACAAATGCTGTGCGATCTTGCACAGATGTTTATAGAAAATAAAACTGTTATTACCATCTGCGACGGGATCTGTGGTATGGAAGGCAACGGACCGACCGGCGGCACACCACGGGAATACGGCGTGCTGATGTCCTCCCTTTCCCCCTTTGCACTGGATCTTGCGGCAGAGCATTTACTGGGCTTTGCCGGCACTGTTCCTACCGTGCAGACAGCCATTGTACGCGGGCTGTGTCCCGCCGATATTGCCGGGCTTTCCATAATCGGAGATGATTATAAACAGCATATTACAAATGATGTTGTTCCGCCTGATACAAGCCGCCGTTCGATTCTCCGGGACTTTCCCGATTTGTTCGGCGGGCGGCTGGTACGTTTTCTGGAGCCGCGTCCCAAAATCAATCAAAAGATATGCGTAGGCTGCGGAGTATGTGCTGCGTCCTGTCCCAAAAAGACGATTGTTATCCGGGAAAAAAGCGGCAAAAAGCAACTGAAAATCGTGGATAAAAACTGCATTCGTTGTTATTGCTGTCAGGAAATGTGCCCTAAAAATGCTGTGAAGATTCAGAAAAACCTGATTCTGCGGCTTGTCCGCTGAGGAACGGAGATTTATATGAAGCTTTGTGCTCATGCGCCGGCGAAAATCAATTTATTTCTGGATGTGGGTCCGGTAGCGCCGAACGGCTATCATCCCATTTGCAGCGTCATGCAAACGGTATCTTTATATGATATTATTACTGTAGAAACCAGCGTGCAACCAGGTATTATGCTGGAATGCCCCGGATCCTTCCTTCCCTGCGACAGTAAAAATTTAGCGTATCGCGCCGCACAGGCGTTTTTTGATGAAAGCAACATAAAAAATACCGGCATAGTTATGACTGTTGAAAAGCGGATCCCAGTAGCAAGCGGGCTTGCCGGAGGAAGCGCCGATGCAGGTGCTGTATTACTGCTTTTGAATACGCTGTTTGACAAACCTTTATCCAAAGATGCTCTGCTGCAAATCGGAGGCAGACTGGGGGCAGATATTCCCTTTTGCATGACCGGCGGGACAGCGCTGTGCAGCGGAATCGGAGACAAGCTTTTTCCCCTGTCTGCATTGGATCCCGCTACTGTTGTTATTGCCCGCGGCGGAGCAGATGTATCCACAGCCATAGCATATGGCATGCTGGACGAAAAATATAGCATGCAGATGCCCGGAATGCCGCATATGTGGGAAAAACTGGGCAAGGAAGGTTTTGCATATGCATCAAGAAGCGAGTTTTATAATATTTTTGAATCGGTAATACTGCCTCATCATAAAGAGGCCGCAGCATATAAAACCATTTTGGAAAATGCAGGCGCATGTGCTGCGATGATGAGCGGCAGCGGTCCGGCAGTTTTTGGATTGTTTGATGATGAAAATGATGCTAAAAATGCTATAACGAAGCTTGAGCAAGCCGGTGCCGGTGCATGGTTATGTAAAACCTGCGGCGGCGTGCAGGTTATCTGAACAGAATCTGCTTTCAGCCGATAGATTCTGCAATCCATAGTATTGTATTACAATTTACAATCCCTCACCCGCTGCGCGGGAGCTCCCTTTGCACAAGGGAGCCTTTTTGATGAGGTATAGCTGTGCGGGAGCTCCTTTTGCTGGGGGAGCCTTTTCTTTATTTGTCGCCTCCCCTGTGCAAGGGGAGGTGGATCGCCAAGCGCAGCGATTGAGACGGAGGGGTTGTTTCCCTATACGCAAGCCTCCTTGGAACACAGAAGAGCCCTTTTTATTCAAGCTACGTAAAAAGCCCCTTATATCAAGGGACTTTTTATAATTTATGCAATTCAAGAAAAAGGTCAGCCGCTTACATTTCCATCTTTAATATATCATGCAGTGCATTGCAGAATCCTGCAACATCATTCTTAGAAGAAAACGGTCCAAAGCTTACACGAACCGCTCCCCCATCCGGGGTGCCGATTGTTTCATGTGCCAGCGGTGCGCAATGGAGTCCACTACGCACACATATACCACGTCTGTCCAACTCATATCCGGTTTTCTGCGGACTAACGCCGCGGATATTAAATAACACAATTGCACCGGGGACCCTGCTGCTATAGAATTCCAGCCGGGGATCTCCCCGCAGCGTGTTCATTAGTGCCCTATAAAGCCCGTTTTCGTGAGCACGGATATCCTCCAGCCCCCGGCTGCGCACATACCGAATACCCTCACACAGCCCTGCGATCCCCGGGGTTGGCATGGTTCCCGCTTCCAGTCTGTCCGGAAGAAAATCCGGCATTCCCGGATCCGCAGAATGAATGCCGCTGCCACCTTCCACTAAAGTGCCGATGCTCACATCGTCACGGAGCAGTAAAAGTCCTGTTCCTTGAGGACCCATTAAACTTTTATGTCCCGGAACACACAAAGCCGTTATTTTATCCCGCTGCATATGAAGATCAAATATGCCTGCGCATTGCGCACCGTCCAAAATAAAATATATACCGTGATTTTCGCATAGTCTTCCGATTTCACGCACCGGAAGCGTGCGGTTAATAATATTGGAACACCCACTGCAAATCACCGCCGCGGTATCCCGATTGATCAACCGGCGAATCCGCTCCAATATTTCAAAATCACTGCCTCCGGTACGAAAAACATCGTACCGGACTTTTTTTGTTCTGCGCAATTCTTCAACCGGACGCAGCACGCTGTTGTGTTCCATATCAGAGAGAATCACATGTGCGCCGGCTGGCACAAGCCCTTTGATCGCTATATTGAGTGCATACGTTGTATTTAATGTAAATACTACATTTTCTGGACTCTGCGCTCCGAAAAGCTCCATTGCCGCCTGTCTGCACTCGTACAGCTTCTCCGATGCCCGAACCGCCATAGAATGGCTGCCGCGTCCCGGATTCCCGCAGTATTCCCGCATACATGACGCCATTGCCTGCACTACAGATTCCGGCTTTGGAAACGTAGTTGCAGCATTATCAAGATAAATCATCTGTCTCGTTCCTTTCATCTGCCGCCAAGTATTTCGCCGTAGTTGATCCGTCTTGACGACAAAACAGATTTTGCTCTTTCAAGATATGCGCATGCAAAGCTAAGTCCGTATGCACAGCCACGCTTGGTTAATGTAGGCTCAAGGCTTACAATTGTGCATCGGATCCCCACTGCTTCCAGCGCACTCCTTCCCTTTATTGCGGCTGTCATATTTCTCATTGCCGCTATACACATCATATTGTTCCCTTTCCTTTCGTTGGCTTTTCCCCGGCAGTTTTCCGAAGTTTAAACAAAAATTATTTATCAAATTCGCAGGGATGCCTGCCGTTTCGTGCAATGTCTCCCCACTGTATATCTTATATCGCTTGTTTTGCGTTTCAAACACTTCCCGATCCTATACCAGTATATTCGCTATGGGGAGAAATGACAGCCCAAATCCGGTATGCTAAATACTGTCAGAAAGGAGTGTGACGATTGACAGATGAAACAATAAAGGCAATTCGGCAGGATTTTCTTGCCGGCAAAAGCTATAAAGCCCTTTCAGCCAAATATAAGATTTCAGTGCCGGTTTTACAGAAACTGGGGCAAAAGGAAAACTGGTACAAAAAACGGCGGCAAATAAAAAACGCATCGGATGTTCCACAAAAAAAGGAACCGGAAGGAAACGGAGTACGGCTGCGAGTCGCGGTAGATACCATTGCTGAAATTATTGACAAAATGGCGGCGGAAATGAAGGGATCACTGGAAAATGGAGACAGTGGAGACATTAAGCAACTAAAAGAATTAACCCTTGCAGCCAAAGAACTTGCGGCTGTCATCAGAGGACTTGAAGAAAATGAAGAAGAGGACACTGCATCTATCAGTGTTGTTCTGGAAGGGGATATCGAAAGATGGGCAAAATGACCCTGAAAATTCCCAAACCCTCTCCGCGGCAGGAACTATTTTTAACAGATACCCATCACTATATCGCATTTGGCGGAGCCAGAGGCGGCGGCAAAAGCTGGGCGGTGCGAATCAAAGCTTCCCTGCTTGCCCTGCGCTATCCCGGCATACGCATCATGATCGTTCGCCGTACTTATCCGGAGCTGCGGCAAAACCATATCATGCCCATTATCCCGCTGCTGCATGGCATTGCTGTGTATAAAGAGTCCACACGGGATATGACCTTTAATAATGGTTCCATAATCGCCTTTCGATACTGCCGTAATATTGCAGATCTGGACAAGTTTCAGGGAACGGAAACAGATGTGCTTTTTATAGATGAAGCAACTCAGTTTACAGAAGAAATGTATGACAGGATCAAAGCCTGCGTGCGGGGCGTCAACGCATATCCCAAACGGATTTACCTGACCTGCAATCCGGGCGGCGTTGGACATGGCTGGGTAAAACGGCTATTTATTGATAAAGCAATGAAACCGGGAGAAAACGGGGATGAATATTTATTTATCCGCTCCCTAGTAACAGACAACGCCGCACTTATGGAAAGCGATCCCGGATATATACAGAAGCTGGAAGCTCTGCCGCCAAAACTGCGCAAAGCATGGCTGGAAGGCAACTGGGATATTTTTGAAGGACAGTTCTTTGAAGAATTTACAGATGACGCCGCCCATTATCAGGACAGAATGTACACACACGTAATTGATCCTTTTGAGGTACCACCAGATTGGAAGCTGTACCGCAGCTTTGACTTTGGTTATTCCAAGCCTTTTTCCTGCGATTGGTGGGCCATTGATTTTGAAGGGCGCGCCTACCTGATCCTACAGCTTTACGGCTGCACAGAGCCAAATGAGGGATTGAAATGGGATCCAGATCGTATTTTTCGGGAAATTCGCAAAATTGAAACAGAACATCGGTGGCTGCGGGGAAAACAGATTAACGGGGTTGCCGATCCCTCCATATGGGACGCTTCCCGGGGAGAAGCAATCATTGAAGCGGCTGACCGGCATTATGTTTATTTTCAGCCCGGCGACAATAAACGCCTTCCCGGTTGGATGCAGTGTCACTACCGCCTGGCATTTGACGGAGATGGGAAACCTATGGTGTATTTTTTCAACACCTGCAAACATGCCATACGAACCCTTCCCCTGCTGACTTACAGTGAACACAGTCCCGAGGATCTGGACACCTCTCAGGAAGACCATTTTGCAGATTCTTTCCGATATTTCTGTATGAACCGTCCAATTCGCCCAAAGACCGCGCCCGCATCGGACTCAAGAGGAGACGATCCGCTGGATCTGCTGGGAAACAAGCGAAAATACAAGCAATTTACATATTAAAAGCCGCACAGCGGCAAGGAGGATGAATTCTAATTATGAGTAAAACAAAAAAAGCGCGTACAAATGATCCCATTACAAATGATACTGTACGTGCAGCGTATGCTACCTTAGAAAAATATAAAGCAGGCAAAGCATCGCTGGAACAAAGAATCATTGATAATGAACAGTGGTGGAAAATGCGCCACTACGATGAAAAAAATAAAGATTCCATTGCCACCGGATGGCTGTTTAACACCATTATCAACAAGCACGCAGATGCAATGGATAACATCCCGGAAGCAACCTGCCTGCCCCGTGAAAAAAGCGACCGACCGGCTGCACGGCTGCTTACGGAAGTACTTCCTTTGATTTTGGAGCAAAACCATTTTGAGGATACCTATTCCGAATGCTGGTATGATAAACTGAAATACGGCGCCGCCTGCTATGGCGTATTCTGGAACCCGGCGCTGGACTCCGGCATGGGAAATACAGATGTGCGGCGGATTGACCTGCTCAATCTTTTTTGGGAACCGGGCATTACAAATATCCAACAATCCAAAAATATTTTTCACGTAGATCTTTGGGACTGGGATGATCTTCTGGAAACATACCCTATTTTAGAAGACTGCCTATCTGCTCCCACATTTGACGTTACGCAATATATCTATGACGACGCCGTTGATACTTCAGACAAATCGGCAGTCATAGACTGGTATTATAAAACAATAAAGAACGGAAAGCAAATAGTACACTACTGCAAATTCTGTAACGGAGTTTTACTGTATGCTTCAGAAAATGACCCGCTGTATAAAGACAGCGGCTTTTACAACCATGGAAAATATCCCTTTGTAATTGATAAAATGTATCCGATACAGGGTTCTCCCTGTGGCTTCAGTGTAATAGACGCCATGCGCGGCGCGCAAAAGGAAATTGATATACTAAGCAGTGCAATTGTACGCAATGCCAGAATGGCGTCTGAACGGCGCTTCTTTGTACGCAGTGATGGAAGCATCAATGAAAAGGAATTTGCACAATGGGATCAGCCCTTTGTTCACTACTCCGGATCCGGAGACCCCTCATCCTCCATTATGCCGATTTCAGTTCCCACATTGTCAGAAGTGTATGTAGCGATACTCAACAACAAAATTGATGAAATCAAGGAAACCACCGGAAACCGGGACTTTTCTCAAGGTTCAACTGCCGGCGGCGTCACCGCCGCATCCGCTATAGCGGCACTGCAGGAAGCGGGCAACAAAGGATCCCGCGACATGCTTTCCGGCGCATATCGTGCATATGAAGAAATTTGTTCTATTTTGATTGAACTGATCCGGCAGTTTTATACATGGCCCCGCTGCTTCCGAATCATTGCCCCAAACGGGCAGGAAGACTTCGTTCAGTGCAGCAGCGATTCCTTTACAGTAAGCACAGGCGATGATATTATAAGCGGTGCGGAGCCTATTTTTGATATAAAAGTACGGGCACATAAAAGAACTGCGTTCTCCAGAATGGCAATGAACGAACTTGCCTGCGAACTATACAAAATGGGGATTTTTGAGCCGGGACGCAGCAGAGAGGCGCAGCTTTGCCTGGAAATGATGGAGTTTGAAGGAAAAGATGAAATACTGCGCCGGGTGCAGGAAAATCTCGATATGGAGCAGTACAGCATGTATCCTGCCCCGGAAGGATTGATGCAATGACTAAAATTTCTTTTGACACTTACTACGATACCTACTTATTTGAATGCACCGGGCACACGGAATATGCATCTGCCGGACAGGATATTTTATGCTCCGCCGTATCCATACTTTGCTATACCCTGCGCGCACTGCTTCGGGACGCATATGAAGAAGGCAGAATCGACCAATACCGGGAAGATTTTTCTGCCGGCTATGCAAGAATTGATTTTGAACTTTTAGACGATAACGCCCCGATTTTGGACAGTATTATGGCAATTTTGCGGGGATTTCAGCTTCTGGAGGAAGCTTTTCCGGATTTTATTGAAGCAAATGTTTGATTGTCACTTTATATACCTTCGCATATGATATAACGAAGGCAGTACACTTACTGTCTTATGTTCAAAGGAGGTATAATAAATATGTCTGATAACAGACAGTGTCAGCCCTCGTCCCGGGAAATGGTATGTATCGATACATACCGGGTTCTTGATTCCTGCCGCGACAAGGACTGTTTCGAGGATGTACGTGTATTTCTGACCGGATACGGCCAGGAGCTTGTTGATAGAGGGGTTGCAGTACG
>CASTST010000043.1 GCA_949451655.1 uncultured Eubacteriales bacterium
CCCGCCACAATATAGATAAATGCATGGAAAGGGCATGTGTAGAACAATGAAAAAGAAAGTATTTTCCGGGGGTATTTATATAGAAGGTATGCGCCAGCTGCGGGTGTTCGGCTTTATTGCACTGAGCCTGTATCTTGTAGCGTTTATTGCAGGACCCCTTTTTGAATATGCAGACTACTTACAATATAATGTAAACACAGTGCGCGAAATTTATCCGACAGCGGTGGACTTTGAAACGCTGCTTGGTCCGCTGATGGGACTGCCTGTACTTGTTGCGCCGGTTATGACACTGATTGTTTTTTCCGGATTCAACAAACGCAAGTATTCCGACTTTTACCACGCGCTCCCCTATACAAGACTGTGTATTTTCCTCAGCTTCACCGCGGCAATCCTCTCCTGGATATTCGGCATATTGATTGTAGGCGGCAGCGTATCTTTGTTGATGCACACACTTCTCTCGCAAGTGTATGCCCTCTCCTTTGTTGGATGGGCAGACGTGCTGCTCAGTCTGATCGTTATGATTTTAATGGTTGTGTCCGGCGTTTTGCTGGGATGCAGCTTTACAGGAACGCTTTTCTCCAATATCACGGCAACCGGCTTGGTACTTTTCCTGCCCAGACTGGTTATTTATCTAATCACTTCTACAATTGCCAACAAACTGCCTTTTGTAGTGGAAGATCATTTTCTGACAATTCTCTCAACAAGATTCAATGTTCTGGTAGATTATATAGCAAGAACCGTATTAACGATCGGCTACAGAAGTCCTTCTTTGCAGGACAATGTATGGTGCGACGTATATTCCCTGCTAATTGCATTGGCAATGGGCGTATTGGCAGCTATATTCTTTATCCGGCGCAAAAGTGAAATCGCATCTAAGAGCGCACCCCACAGAACCATTCAGGCAGGCATCCGTATTGCAGTAACGCTGGTATTCTCCTTCGTCGCCACCTGCCTGCTTCTGAACGATGGGGAAATCTCCATTGCTATTCTGCTGTATATCCTTGCAGTGCTTGCATTCTTCATTTATGAACTGCTTACCACCCTAAAATGGAAAAACCTCATTCGCATCATCCCCACCCTGGGTATTGTCGTGCTGCTGAATCTTGGACTTGCAGGCATGGTATACGGAATCACCTCCGCCGCCACAGCTTTCCGTCCGGACGCACAAGAAATCACAAGCGTGCGGTTTGTAGATGCAGAAGTTCCGCAGGTCTGGTATACCGATGATGTTTCCTACTGGAACGAAAACTGCAGCTATGCAGAAAAGATCGCCCAGAAGATTTCCATTGAGGATCCGGAAATTATCACCGTCGTTGCCAATTCTCTGGACGAAAACATGAACAAATTCGACCATGGTATTTATAAGCGCACCTATCATTCGAACAGCTACACAACAAACCAAACGCAAAGTGCCCCTGCATATGTGGAAAAAATAGTAGCAATCCGAACCGGAGCTGTAACCCGGTACCGCCGCGTCATTTTCAAATATGAAGCCATGGAAAAGATCATACAGCAGCTTGCGGATTTACCGGAATACAGGGAAGCATACATGACCCTGCCCCCGATTCTGGACGGCACTGAAAATATTATGCTGTACGGCGGAACTGTTTTTGCAGATTTGACAGGTGATAGCTGGGATATGGATGAAATTTTTGCCTGCCTGCAGGACGAAATCAATGAAGCCGGTTTTGAAGCATGGTACAAAGCGCTGAATTTTGATCGCGGAGCATACGACTGGGTTGGAGCAACCATATCTTATACTGTGCAAAACAAATACCTGACAAAGGCAAACATTCCCATCATCCGCAGTCTCACCCCAAAAACCTTTGACCTTCTGATACAAATGCACTATGAAAGCAACCTGGATACCGCGGAAGATCTGATCCGGCTTTTGAAAGGAACCTTCGATCGGGACAGCAGATACACGGATCTGCAAATCGACTATCATTATAAAGATAAGGAAGGCAAGCAATTTGACAACACCGTTTTCGTATCCGACGCCGCACTGTTAAGCAACGGAAGCCTAAGGGAACATGTACTAAAACTGACACGGGAGTTAGGTGAGCAGTTGGAAACAACAGATGCAGACACGCTGCCGACTTCAGATTCCTATATAGGCATATATTATTACCATAATCCCAGTTATGACAGATATTATTCAAACTACTATTATCTGTACCTGCCCCTGCCTGAAGACTTCAATGCAGACGGATGGAACAAACTTGATTCCGATTATGGTGTATATGTTAAGGACTATGAAACAGAATTGTACGATTCCAGTATTGTGCCAACTGATACTGACTCGGCGCAATAAAAATACAAGAACAGCAGGCATAAAATTTAATATAAAGCTCCCCCAGCAAAGGGAACTGGCAAATAAAAAAGGCTCCCTTGTGTAAAGGGAGCTGTCGCGATAGCGACTGAGGGATTGTCATCCTATCATTTTAGATGATCTCCAATCGGCAGTATGCTTAACAATCCCTCCGACACGCCTACGGCGTGCCACCTCCCCTTGCACAGGGGAGGCTTGTATTTAGGGGAAGTCCCCACCAGCAAAGGAAGCTGTCGCAAAACGCAAAAAAGAAAGGCTCCCATGTGAGGATCCACTGCGTGGCTCCCAAGGGAGCTGTCGCCCAAACGCAGTGATGCGTAGCGACAGCGACTGAGGGATTGTCCCTACTATCATTTTGCAGGATTTACAAATCAATCGTTTACAAAACAATCCCTCACCCGCTACGCGGGAGCTCCCTTTACACAAGGGAGCCTTTTTATTTGGTGCTCCGCGGGTCTCTGCATATGGGAACCTTTTTTATTTATGTTTCGCAGGAATCCTATGGGAACTCTGTTGTTTATACTTCGCAGGAGCCCCCATCGCTGGGGAATCTGCTCTTTGCAAATAAAAAAGCTGCGGATATTCCGCAGCTTTTTTTCAATAAAATGACAAGACTTCGAGGCGCCAGCCAGCAATTTTTAATTGCACTCGCGGGTCGGACTCTTATTTTGCATTATATTTTTCCAGCTTATCAAACGCATCCCTTAGAAGCTGCACCGTAACCGGATAGGGATTGTGCTGAATATCCGGCATTGCGCACACCTTGGGAATCACATCCAAAACTTCTTCCCGGGTTAGCTCAATGTCCTTCGGGGAAACCGGCAGTCCAACTGCACACATAAACCGGTGCAGCGCTTCGAAAGCTTCATACTGACCGTCCGCAAGAAGCAAAAGTAAAACGCCGAATCCAACAACCTCCCCGTGCAGGTGATTCTGCTCTATATGGGGATATGACGTCAGCGCATAAAATATTGCATGCGCAAGCCCCGTATTATAATCTATTGTGTGCTCTGCAGTAAGCAGAATGGATGCGATTCCGGTTGTAACCACAATCGCCAGGATCACCTGTTCCAACGACTCGGTTGCTTTTCCAGCTAGGTTATCTGCCAGTGCCTGCGCACCCCAGCGCAAAATGGGATCCACACACATCCGTGCAGTCACAAGTCCCAATTCATGGTAATGAGGCAGCACCTCTCCCCTTGCAGAAACGGAGCTTTCATAAAATTTCGCGTACGTATCTCCCATTCCTGCCCACATATACCGCTGCGGTGCGGCAGCCAGTATACTCGTATCAATAAAAGCATGTGCCGGCGGTCGTTCCAAAAAGCACGGTTTGAAAAATGATCCGTCCGGATGATACAAAATAGATACCGCCGTAGTAGCGGCGCAAGTGGAAGCAATGGTCGGAAAAGTAAACACGGGCTTTCCAAGCTGCATCGCCAAGGCTTTACAAGTGTCAAGTGCCTTGCCGCCGCCTACTGCAAAAATCATATCGGCATCCTGCACTTCTTTTCGGGCAGCCAGCGCGGCAATATTTTCTTCCGATGCTTCTCCGCCGTACCACAGCGCAGGCGGGGCTATCAGCCCCGACCCTATCACGCTGCGAATTTTATCTTCCGCTGCCCGCAAAGCCTGCTTGCCGCCAATCATGACAACCTGTCGACCCGCCCGGCTGCATATATCCAAAATTTTATCATATGCATGAATTCCAACCGTATAGGAAGGAAGCGCTATGGAATAATCTGTCATTTACCTTTGCATCCTCTCTGCTGCATTTCTCAGGGAATTTCATACACCGCATGAATCCGTCCCAGCAGGATATACGAACAAAGCGCCAGGTCCATGGGCGTAAGTGTACCATCCCCGTCAATATCTCCGAAAGGCACATCCGCTTGCCCTACAATCGCACGCCGCAGCAATACAAAATCCATGGATGTTACATCGCCATCCCCGTTCACATCTCCAATAAAGAATGATCCCATCACTGTGGAATGATTGCTCACACTAAATGCGCCGGGCATTCCGTCTGCCAGCGTACCGGACTGCTGTGCTGCTGTAATGTACCGCTCCTGTATCTCCTTCCCAGACAAACCGGAAAAGAACAGTTTCACATAACTCACGTGCCGCTTCAGCTCCTGCGGAAGTTTGATCTGTACATATCCCACACCGTCTGATTCATATGTCTCTATCTGAATATCCGAAATATTGGATGAACTGCTGTGGAACGTCATCACTGCCGGATCATACTGCACAGTATATATGTAATCGTACATCGGAACCGTATGATTAAAGGATATATAAGCCGTTAGAAAATCGCCGTTGACAGTTTCATGAATTGCAGAACTTACCAGTGCGTTTTCCGACGGGAGAACCAGCGTTCCTGTATATCCGCAAGCCGTGCAGGTGTACGAATACAGACAAGCACCGTCTGCATCCAGTCCGGTAAATGTCAAATTGCAGGTTTCGGTATACCCATGCTCCATGTCATACACAGCATACAGTATCGCACTGCCCCCTGTATACAGATCACCTGGGCGGTATACAACTGCACCGCCTGCCTGCTCTGCCCAGCCAAGGAAGGCATAACAGCCGCCATCCGGCACCGTTTCCGGAATAGTAACAGTTTCGCCCTCTCTGAATTTAATGTTTTCCGGGCCGCCGCTTCCGATTCCGCCCTCAAAAGTCAATCCAAAGAACGGATCAACGTAGTGGGCATACAAAGTTGTTTTTCCAACAAAATCAGATATCGTATCGGCGGTAATCTGCTCACCGGATTCTGTAAACCAGCCGACAAATTCCATATCCGCAAGCACTGGAACCGGCATCTGACCGATAGGATCCCCATGATATACCTGCAGCTTATTCGTTTTTAAAAATTCCTCCGGAGTATATACTGAAACAGTCAGAGAAGCGCCCACTAACACATAATCTCCCAATGCCACATTATCCTGCAGCCACCAGGCGCCCTCTCCATGCCCGGACAGAACAAGACATCCAACAGGAATCGGCGAATTCCCCACACCGTATCCCGGTGCTGAAATTACTTTTCCGGTTCTGGTGTCTATCGTTACTTCCACTCCGTAACTATTGGTTCCGGTATAATCTCCATACGCAGGCGTATATGCGATCAGTGCATTTTCACTGCGATATTCATCCATAGCCCTAGCCTTTGTCTGGGCTTTTTCTATGGGTTCCAAAGATCCTTTTCTCGGATTTAACGTTATTGTAGCAGAAATCCGCTCCCACCCGGCAGTAAGGGTCAATCCGCCTACCGGCACAATGGTATTTTCATCTGCCTTTGTTCCGTCTGCCGTATACCATCCGGTAAAAGTATAATGCTCCCGGACAGCCTCCGGCAGGGCGCCGCCTATCGGCTCGCCTTCCTTGATCTGTCTTGCAAGGGCTTTATATACGTCCTCGGAACTGCAAACGGTGATTGTCTTTGCAGCCTTATTATAGAAAACATAATCCCCTACATGAATGTTATCTGTCAGCCAGTAGGACATCTGATTATGACCGGACAGGACAAAACCGCCCGCAGGAATCGCACTGTTGCCGACACCGTAAGGATATACAGCGCTGACTCTTCCGTCTGCTTCCACAACCGTTTCCGATCCATAGACATTTGTTCCTGTCGTCTCTCCCTTTGTGAAAACCGCAAGCCAATCCAGATCTCGTCCGCTGTCTATCCCCTGAATATTCTGCGTAAACGCGCCTTCAATCACACCGCCCGCAGGATCATACTGAATCGGTCCATTTTGCAGTTCACGCCAGTGCGCATACAGCACTTTACAGGTTCTTTCAGAATATACCGTGTCTGCTGTCACCTGTGTGCCGCCGGATGCCTCTGTATACCAGCCGTCAAATACGTATCCTTCCCGCACGGGAGCAGGCAAGGTTCCAACAGCCTTATCTTTTTCCACTACTTTTCCCTGGGATAAATATGCTTCATAGGAATCAAATACCGAAAGGGTCATGCTTGCCGGGTCTGCCCAGATATAATCCCCGACTTTTACATTTCCATATATCCAAGAAAATCCTGCCCCGTTACCGGAAACGACAAAGCCTCCATTGGGAATACGCATATTCCCGTTTCCATAACCTTCAATAGCCGTTACTTTTCCGCTCATATCTACGGCAGCTTCCATTCCGTATATGTTGGTACCGGTATTGGACCCGTACACGGCGGAAGTAAATATAGACAATGCTTCGGAAGGACGACCTGCATTATAATTGGTAATATCCGCCGTCGCTCTGGCAGTGCCAAGCGTACCACCGGCGGGATCAAACCCAAGCTTGGACGGAATATTTCCGCTTATATGACTGCAATATCCCAGATGCAGCCACCCCATATTGCTCTCGCCCCAGGTGGATCCGTTCACGATAACCTTTTCTGTAATAAAAACAGCCGATCCTCCGCTAAGAGACGTTTTTATAGGATGATTTACACCCGGTCCGCTGCGCACGTTGAGAGTGGTAGTAACCTTCCAGATTTCACATCCTTCTGCAATGGAAACATCGTCCCATCCAAGACACAGCACGTAATTATATACCTTGTTGCGTCTGGTAACAAATTCGCTTTTTCCTGCAACTGAATCGGCAAGTGCGGCGCGATGTGCCGCATCCAGCGTAATTGCGCCATAATCACCGCCCACAAGATTCGCAGCCGCAGCGATAACCCGTTTGGCTCCGCCTGCCCCACACTGGTTCTCCAATTCTGCAAAATATACCAACGCACTGGGGCTGGTAACCCCATATCCCATACTGCGGTATATGTATGCAGAAATATCCTTGGAAGCAAGTGCATCCTGTGCGCTTCTTCCCTCATCTGTTTTCAGGAGAGCAGAAATTGTACTCTTTTCACCGTCCGTTAAAATACGCGTTGACCAAGACGTAGAAGTTGTTATCTCGTTGTACAGCGCATCTCCTAAAATATTTCTTGCCTGCGAAGGATTTGCAGCCACAATATCCTTCAAAAGATTGAGCGCGCGGTTGCCGTGCCACTGAATCCAGCCAATGCTCAACGCACCGTTGTCATCTTTATTTACAGACCCGTATGAACCCTCATTCTGTTGTATAATATCCATTGCAGCATACAAAACATCATCAAAGCTTGCAGCCGCAGCAATATGTAACACCGGCGATATACACGCCAT
Organism: uncultured Eubacteriales bacterium; assembly: GCA_949451655.1. Lineage (GTDB taxonomy): Bacteria > Bacillota > Clostridia > Oscillospirales > CAG-272 > Avispirillum. The sequence goes on from CASTST010000043.1 coordinate 7,489, forward strand.
GAAAACAAGCAGCGCAGCCAAAACGCCGCATATCCTTTTTTTCACATTCCGAGCCATTCGTACCTTTCCTTTCCATATTTGACATCCGCTTCGGACATCTGTTTTCGACTTCATCATGACATTTAAAACTATAAATATCTACAATATATTATAAGAGAATTTGGATTAAATGTCAACAACTGCAGAAAAAAGCAGCATAGAAAGTGCTGGAAATCCTGAAAAATATATTGACAAAAATTGACTGCGATGATATAATATTACTACCTCTGGTAGAGGGTTCTTTTTTTGTGCGTTTCTTTCGCATATTAAATAACCCCGGGAGGGAGGTACTGGCGAAAGCCAAAATTCACGGGTCGCATGCCCGAATTCACAGGAGGTGCCGAAAATGAGAGTTAAGATCACTCTCGCATGCAGCGAGTGCAAACAGCGGAATTATGACACAAAGAAAAACAAAAAAAATGATCCGGACAGACTTGAAATGAATAAGTACTGCCGCTTCTGCCGCAAGCACACTCTGCACAAAGAAACAAAGTAAAGGAGTAGAGCAATGGCTGAAAATGAAAAAAAGGACACCGGTTTGGAAGAAGCAAAATCTGAAAAAACCGCAAAGCCCGCAAAAGCGAAAAGCAAAAAGCCTTCGCTTGGCTCCCGTATTGCCGCTTGGTTCCGCAGCGTAAAAGCGGAAATGAAAAAAATCGTGTGGGCGTCTTTCAAATCTGTACGCTCCAACACACTTATGGTAGCTGTGGCTGTGCTTGTTTTTGCTGCAGCAATCGGAATCGTAGATTTTATCTTTTCCAAGTTCATCTACATTCTGGGCTTGTTGATCTGACGGGGCGCATGGAATGAGCGATATAAATGAAATGAATGCCGGCATGCGCTGGTATGTAGCCCATACCTACTCCGGCTATGAAAACAAGGTAAAAGCAAATCTGGAAAAAATCGTTGAAAACAGAGGCATGCAGGATATGATTACGGATGTCCGCATCCCTATGGAAATTGTCAGCGAGGGCGAAGGCGAGGACGCAACCCAATCTGAATCCAAGCTTTTACCCGCTTATATCCTGATCCGCATGATCATGTGCGATGAAAGCTGGCACATTGTGCGCAATATTCGCGGCGTTACCGGCTTTGTCGGACCCGGATCCAAGCCGGTTCCTCTTACCGATGAAGAAGTGGAATCTCTGCTTGGGGAAGAAGTGCATGTTGCTGCACAGGCAGCTTACGCTGTCGGAGACACTGTTGAAATCATCGGCGGTATTTTCACCGGTTACAGCGGACGTCTTTCTGAGATTTCTGCCGACGGAACCGAAGTTACCGTAGTTGTTTCCACTGTTGGTCGGGACATGCCTATTAAAGCATCCGTTAACGAAATCCGGCGCAGCGCGCAGTAAGCCGGTTCATTATTTCTGCGCATTTCAGGTTGTACCCCTTCTGGTACAGCGCCTGTACAGGCGTATATTGTGGGAGGGAGAAAATTTTGCAGTCTCCCGTCTAAACCACACATGGAGGTTACTAAATTATGGCTAAAAAGATTATTGGCTACATCAAACTGCAGCTTCCTGCAGGCAAAGCAACCCCGCAGCCCCCTGTTGGTCCTGCGCTGGGTGCATACGGCGTGGCAATCGCCAGCTTCACTAAAGAATTCAATGAAAGAACCAAGAACGATATCGGTCTGATCATCCCGGTTGTAATCACCGTTTATGCAGACCGTTCCTTCTCTTTCATTACAAAAACTCCTCCCGCACCGGTTCTTATCAAGAAGGCATGCGGAATCGAAACCGCTTCTGCTACTCCCAATAAAACAAAGGTTGCAACCATTACCAAAGAGCAGATCAAGCAGATTGCTGAAACAAAGATGCCCGACTTGAACGCGGGTTCCATCGAAGCAGCTATGAGCATGATCGCAGGCACCGCACGCTCCATGGGCGTGACTGTAGAGGAATAAGGGAGGTAGCTGAACATGTTTAAGGGTAAAAAATATAAAGCAAGCGCAGCGATGATCGACCGCGCAAAGGCATATGATCCGGGCGAGGCAATTAAACTGGTATGTGAAACATCCAAAGCAAAGTTCGATGAAACCATTGAACTGCACATTCGTCTGGGCGTTGACTCCCGTCATGCTGACCAGCAGGTTAGAGGCGCAGTTGTTCTCCCGAACGGAACCGGTAAAACCGTTCGTACTCTGGTATTTGCTAAGGGTGACAATGCAAAAGCTGCACAGGATGCCGGCGCTGACTATGTGGGCGACACCGATCTGGTAGAAAAAATCCAGAAGGAAAACTGGTTCGAATTTGACGTAGTTATCGCAACACCGGATATGATGGGTACAATCGGTCGTTTGGGTAAAGTACTTGGTCCTAAAGGATTGATGCCGAACCCGAAAGCCGGTACTGTTACTATGGATGTTGCAAAGGCTTTTACCGAAGCAAAAGCCGGTAAAATTGAGTACCGTCTGGATAAAACCAACATCATCCACTGCCCAATCGGCAAAGCATCTTTCGGAATGGAAAAGCTCCAGGAGAACTTTGAAACACTGATGGGTGCTGTTATTAAGGCAAGACCCGCCGCTGCAAAAGGTCAGTATATCAAGAGCTGCGTTGTGGCTTCCACAATGGGTCCTGGTATCAAAGTAAATGCAGCAAAGCTTGGTTAATGGAATTAAATTGAAAAAAGGCTGGCTTATGTCAGCCTTTTTGTTTTGTCTTTTTTCTCGTGACGGAGGGATTATACGTAACATAAATCTCGATTTTTAGATATAACAATCCCCCAGTCTCCGCTACGCGGAGCCAGCCCCCTTTGCACAAGGGGGCCGTTCTTTTTACATTTTCCAGGTGAGAACCAACATGTTGGAAGCTCCATATCTCTTTTTTATGCCTCTCCCCGGCAAGGGGAGGCGGCACGACCAAGTGTAGCGAGCGTGACGGAGGGATTATAACACAACACCTTTATCATGTATTCTCACTTTCATCTATGGTGCAAACCGAACAACCGCCGCAGCACCGGCACAAGAAAGCGCGGCGGACGTATGACAGTAATCTTCATCCTTCTTCCATGCCTTTCTCCGAAGGCGCTGCCTTCGGCAAATACCTCTATTCAAAGTATATGCCGAAGGATCATTTGCGTTCATCTTTCCGCCGCTTCCACTGGGGATTTTTTCGAATCTCTTCTAATATTTCACAGTAATGCACATGCCGGGAGGGGGCAATTCCTCCTGCCGCCATCTTTTCCAGCACAGCACACTCTTCTTCCTTTGTATGCATGCATTTTTTATATCGGCAATTTCCAATACATGAAACAAATTCACGGAATGTATAGGGTAAGTCTTCCGGCTCTATCGTATGATACCGGGCAAAGTCCAACATCGAAAACCCCGGAGTGTCTGCAATAAAGCAGTCACCTCCACAGTCCACAGGATATAGCTCCGCATGGCGGGTTGTATGTCTGCCACGCTGAATTTTCCTGCTGATTGCGCCGGTTTTCAATTGAAGCGCAGGAAACAATGCGCTCATCAGCGTGGATTTTCCAGCACCGGATACGCCCGCGAATGCTGCTGTCACTCTCACGTCGGCAGCTGTCTCTGCAATGTACGCGCGCAGCATATCTACGCCCTCTCCGGTAGCACAGCTCACAGCGAATACGGAAAAGCCGCCCGTTTTATATATGTCAGCGATTTCAGCAGCACCCTTTATATCTGTATCTGTTTTGCTGATGACAATAACCGGCTCGATTTTTTTATCCTCTGCAGCGCTGATTAGCTTATCCGCCATCAGCAAATCCGGTTTGGGATTGGCAGCCGGAATGACTACAAATAAATGAGACAAATTTGCGATTGCAGGCCGAATAAGGCTATTGCGCCGGGACAATATTTCATGGATCACATAACTGTCCTCTCCGGCAGCATCCGACCGGCGCAATATTACATCATCACCCGGTAAAGGCGTGATACTTTCATGACGAAACAAGCCGCGGGCACTGCAAAAAATCACATCATCCGCGCCGTCCTCCATATGAGCAGGGCGGACTCCATAGAGTCCGCCCACCCCTTTTAGAATAATTCCCCGTATTTCTGCTGCCATACGATCTCCGTTATTCTCGATTTCCTGCCGGAACGTAATCATCCAATTTTTTGGATTCATCAGAATCTGTATTTGTAGACGAATCATCCGGGTCTTTACCATCGTCCGGATCGGTTGTCTCATCTGATGTATCCGGTTCCGGATCCGTTGTGACCGGCGCCGTTGTTGTTACCGCCGTAGTTGTATCCGGCGCTGTAGTATCAGCAGGTTTGGTATCATCGGGATCTTTATCCGGGTGATCCGGATCAAAGTTCGCCCCACCGCTTACTGTCAGATTGATTTTGGTTCCCGCAGTCACCAAACTGCCCTCTGCATCTGATTGTGCAATAATCGTACCCCGTTCCGCTTTATCTGCAACATATGTGATTTTTCCCGGGCGAAGCACCAATGTAAGCAATTCTGCAAATGCTTCTTTTTCTGTCATGCCGATAAACTTCGGCACCTCAATTTCTCCATCCTTCGGACCGGTGCTGATATATACAGTAACCGTTTCACCTGTATTGATCTTTTCACCGTAGGCAGGAGAAGTTTTTACAACCTGCCCGGATGCGTACACATCGTCCTGGATATATTCCGTCTGATACAGCAAATCTGCCTTTTTCAGCTTCTGTTTGGCTTCACGATAATCCAGTCCAGCCAACCCCGGAATATCAATTTCCCGCATGCCGCGGCACACAGTCAGCGTAATATCGCAATACTGTTCGCCCGGAACAACCTTCCGGGAGGACTTTGCCTCAGGTTCCTGTTCAATAATTTGTCCTGCTTCAAATCCTTCTGTATATGCGTATTCCACGGTCAAATCATATATATCTGAATTGGAAAACCAGGATTCCAACTCGCTCGTATAATAGGATCCAACAAAATCATCCACAGTAATGGTGGTTCCAGTAGATTTGGTTGTAGTATCCACTACACGATTTAAAATATATGCCGAACTGATTATTAGCAAAATGAGGAAGGAAAGAGCCACCCCGGCAATCACCGGGAAAATGGGACCGCCGCTAAACAGCAGTGCCAACCCGCTTTTTCCTTCTTCGCCTTCGCCTTCCTTACGTTTCGGCATACGGAAGATTACATTCGGATTTTCTTTTAAACGGCGAATTTGCCGGAGCATATCCTCCGCATTCTGATACCGGTATGCCGGTTCTTTTTCCATGGCAATACCGATAATCTGCTCCAACCCCTTTGGAATCGTTGAATTGAGTTCCAGAGGAGGCGTTGCAATATCATTGATCTGCATCATTGCCACTGACACCGGACTATCAGCTGTAAACGGCAACACTCCTGTTGCCATTTCATACATCATAACGCCAAGGGAATACAAATCACTGCGCGGATCAATTTCCTGCCCGCTAGCTTGTTCCGGACTGATATAGTATACCGTTCCAATTGCTTTATCCGTCAGCGTTACTGTTTCTGCATTGGGAAGCTTTGCAATTCCAAAGTCTGTTACTTTAACGATCCCATCTTTCAGAAGCATAATGTTCTGGGGTTTTATATCCCGATGCACAATTCCTTTGCCATGCGCGTGGCGCAGTGCTGTAAGAATCTGTTCCGTATAACTGATGATTTCACGCAAGGTCAGCGCACCGCGCTTCGTCATGTAATTTTTTAGGGTGATTCCCTCTACATATTCCATGACAATGTATTTTAAATCTTCACGAACGCTTACATCATATATATTGACTATATTGGGATGAGACATCATTGCGACTGCTTTGGATTCGTTGATAAACCGCCGAACCGATTCCTCATCGTTGGCAATTTCATCCTTGAGCATTTTGATGGCAACCGTTCGCTGCATCAGCCCATCATATGCGCGGTACACTACTGCCATGCCGCCCACGCCAATTATCTTGTCTATTTTATAGCGACCGTCTATCACAGCCCCCACAAACTTTTCATATGCTTCCATACCGGCCTCCGTTTCTTGTATTTCCCAAAAGAGGGATCGGACAGAGATACATATTACAAAGTCATTAACACCGCAGTAATATTATCCGTTCCTCCTGCAGCATTTGCCATATCAATCAATTTTTCCGCCACCTGATCAAGCGCCGGATCTGTCTGGATTTCACCGGCTTCCTGTATCACTGCCGCCATCTCTTCGGGAGACACATGATTTGTAAGCCCGTCCGAACACAAAAGCACAACATGCTGTTTGTCATCCGCATTCCAGCTATTTTCTATTTTATCTGAAATATTCCCGCCCGAAAGCCTTGTTACGTAAATATCTGCTTCTACAGTATCGTCCGTTCCGACAGCACGGGTAATGATATTTCTATTTATAGATTTTCTTGCTTCTTCCTGGGTCATCTTCCCCATATCCACCAAATACTGCACATAAGAATGATCTCGGGTAATCTGCGCAGGCTGACCGTCTGTAATCAAATACATGCGGCTGTCGCCCACATTGATTGTAAACAGCACATCACAATACGCCAGTGTTGCCACAAGAGTAGTTCCCATCCCGCGAAGTTCTTCTTCAGAATCGGAACGTTCATACACAGCAGTGTTTGCTGCATCTATTGCTTCTGTCATGGCAATTTTAACAGCCCGTTCATCCTCATGCGTCAAAGTCTCACGCATTCCAAAAGACTGAGCAAAGCTGCTCATAGACTCAGAAAAAGCGCCGCACGCAATACTGCTGGCAATTCCGCCCCCGGCAGCACCGCCCATACCGTCACAAACAACGGCAAGCTGCATTCCATTGCTGAAGCTTTCACACGCATAACTATCCTGATTGACAGTTCTTTTTTTCCCTACATCGGTTCGACCGCAGCACAACATATGAGTCCCTCCCTTCAATGCGATCTACTTTGTTACAATAGAACCTATTAGGATTATTATACAATAAACAGGCGTTCTTGTAAATGATTTTTGCTGTTTTTTTGTTACTTTTCGGTAAATATTTATCCAGAATTTTCTGCAAATTATTTTTTAAGTTTCCATTGGGTTTTGTGCATTTGACGAATATAATATTTGACAAATGCAAAAAGTACTCACCAATGAAAGGAGGCGGCACGACCAAGCGTGACGATTAAGTCGGAGGGGTTATATAGGTGATACTATCAATTTGAAAATACTGCAAAACGATGCAGGGACAATCCCCCACCTGCTATCGCAGGAGCCCCCTTTGCACAAGGGGGCCTTTTTAACTTGTGCTTCGCGATAGTTTCTTTTGCACACGGGGTCTTTTTAACCTGTGCTTCGCGACAGTTCCTTGCACACGGGGCCTTTTTAACCTGT
>CASTST010000044.1 GCA_949451655.1 uncultured Eubacteriales bacterium
CAACCGGCAAAACCGTATATATTTTTTTCGGTAAATTTCCGTATTTTCTTTGTTCGGATAAATGACGGCAGAAACCTTTGTCATATTTTCCGCAGCGGTCTTATAATCCGGATATACGCCTGCTGCAATCGCAGCAGCCATAGCGCATCCAAGCGCACCCGGTTCTTTTGTTTTGACAACTTCAATGGGTGTGCCGATTATATCTGCAAACATCTGCACCCATACACCAGAATTGGTTGCCCCTCCCGCCATACGGATAGCAGAAGGCGGATTCCGATGTGCAAGAAGCGCTTCGATGTGATGCAGATGGGAGAAGCAGACACCCTCAAAAATGGCGCGGAGCATATGCGCACGCGTGTGAAAGTTGGTCATACCGATAAATGCAGAGGAGGAACACTTTTCATTATACGTGCCGTATAAAAAGGGCAGGAATATAATATTGCAGTCCCCGGGAGACAGCGCTTCCACTTCCCTGTCAATTTCACGGTACAATGCTTTTTTATCAACATTCGGATCCTCTGCTCCGGGAATAAAATGCCTTATAAACCATTCCAGATTACCGGATGAAGTGGGACTGCTTTCTTCAATCAAATAGTATCCGGGAATGCAGAACATAGAATTATGGGTAGATGATCCGGTTGGAACGGGTTCTTCTGCAATATATTCGTTGATACTCCATGTGCCGGTAATCATGCAAAGGCGTTCCGTCGTGCTCACGTCCAGAGCGATTGCACAGGCGTCAATATCAAACATCCCCCCACAAACCGGTGTTCCTGCGGCAAGCCCCGTATCTTTGGCTGCTTTCTCAGTAACGGTTCCGCATAGCTCATAGGACTGGCAAAGAGGCGGCAGTGTGTCAAACATCTCTTCCAGATCAAACAAACGCAGCAGTTCCCTGTCAAATTCTTTTGTTTGCAGATTCATCAGGCACGTGCCGGAATAATCGGTCACTTCCGCCATTGCCCTGCCTGTCAGCATAAAACGGATGTAGTCCTTTGCTTCAAAAATCCAGCGGGTATTTTCGAGAACCTCCGGATGATGTTCTTTCATCCAGGCAAGAATGGCAACCGGCTGCGTTTCTACTACGGGCTGCAGCGCCAGCGCTTCCGCCTTAGCGGCAGTCCCGTCCCCATACCAACGTTCCACATAAGGAGCGCCCCGGCGGTCTGTTGACGCGACAGCGTGATATGCCGGTTTGTCGTCTTTTCCCCAAAGATACAAACCTTTTCCATGACCGGTACATCCAACTCCTGCAATTTCGGATGGCTGAATGCCGCTTTTTTGAATAGCCTTTTGAATCGTTTCCGCTGTCGCTTTCCAAAGCGTTTCCATATCCCGCTCATTAAAGCCCTCACACGGAACTAACAAAGGGGTGTTTTGTGAAGCGGCTGCAATTTCGCGTCCTGTCTGATCAAAAATTGCAGCCTTAATCGTGGTACCACCGTTATCTACCCCCATAAAATACAACATAGATCCAAATCCCTTTCTCATTGTAAATACGGACGCAAATAATCGTGGGCGCGGCGAAGTTCGTCATACCAGTCGTCATTGCCCAGGTACCAGAATTCTGCCGTATACATATGTACACCCTGCCGTTTGAGCGCCGCTGTTGCCGCTGCAAAATCCACATGTCCCTCGCCAAACCGCATATTGCGGTATACGCCAGGTGCAGTTTCTTTTAAATGCGCCGCCGCAATATGACCTGCGCCGGATCGGATATCGCCGATTAAATCATTGGTCGCGTTTGTAACATTTCCGATATCCGGATACACCTTCAGATAGGGGGATTGAATTTGCCGGACGTAAACCATGGCTTTTTCGATTGTGTTCATAAAATCATTTTCCATGGTTTCCATTGCTAAAATAATTCCCCGCGTTGCAGCCATTTCCACAGACTGCGCAAGATTTTGGGCAAAACGCTTTTTAGTATCCTCATCAGACGGTTCATAATATACGTCGTAACCGGCAAGCTGAATGATGTGCACACCCAGATCGTATGCCAAATTGATGGCGTCTTCCATAATTTCCATACTACGTGCTGCTGTCTCAGGATCATTGCTGCCAAGCGGATATTTTCGGTGACCGCTGAGACAAATCGTATTGATATATGTGCCGACTTCTCTTGTTACGGACAAAAGCGCAGCGCGCTCCGCTGCCGACCACTGAAGCCGTTCCAATCTGGCGTCAGATTCGTCTATACTCATCTCCAGCGCGTCAAATCCGGCATCTGCTGCGCACTGCAGTTTTTCCCGGAAGGAAAGTGTATCCGGCATAGATTTTTCGTATAAGCCCAAAGTATATGGTTTCATAAGCCCTCCTAATATAGGCGTGTTCCAGCATTGAATCAATTTACTTTTCTATTATAATGAAAGTTCGGCTGGAAATCAATACAAGGAGATACAAAACACAGTAATTTTGCATACTTTTAGAATGTATGCGGCAACTTTTCGTTTAGATTTTCAGGGGAAACCTTCAATCGTAAAAAAGCCACCTCCCAGTAAAGGGAGGTGGCGCAGCTGAGCGCAGCAATTGTGACGGAGGGATTGTATAAGTTATACTATGAATTTACAGATACTTCAAAATGATAGCAAAATCAATCCCCCATTCGCTATCGCTACGCATCACTGCGTTTGGGCGACAGCCCCCCTTTTTTACACAAGGGGTCTTTATCTACGCTCCGCTGCATAGCATTATAATTCTATATCATACCGCGTTCCATGATAGAACAGCAATCCTTCGGTTAATTTCACACATAAAATAATTGTATTCTCATCGGAAAAATCGTTGTGTCCATTATCAATCCACTCTGCAAAAACTTTTTTCAGTTTCTCCGCGATATCACGGTTTTCTTCTTTTCCAAAGTATCCTAAATTGATGCCTTTTCCGTGAGCAGTAAACCATTCTCCTGCAATTGCAACTTCCGGATTTTGTCGAATCTGATTCATTTTATTTGACAATGCGTGTGTGATAATATAAAAAGCGCCGTTTTCATAATAAGCGTTGACATACCGGACATATGGAATATTTTCATTTGCTGTTGCCAAAGAAATAACAGCATCCTTACCAAAGCGCTCTGTCATTTTCTGATTTGCTTCTTCAGTTATTTTCATATGTATGTGTCTCCTTTCATTATGCGCAAAAATTTATCAAGCAAATTATAGCATAGCCATACAAAAAATCAAGCGTTTTTTACATCTGTTGGGGTCATAAAGCAATCACTTTTGTTGCAATTTTACCTGTAAAAGCACGGTCGTGCTCCACAAAAAGCAGCGTTGGTGCATATTCCAAAAGTAACTTTTCAATTTGGATTCTGGAAAAAACATCTATATAATTCAGAGGTTCGTCCCATATATACAGATGCGCCCGTTCGCAAAGACTTTTGGCAATCAGAATTTTTTTCTTTTGACCAGCACTGAGGCAATCCAAATTCTTTTCAAAATGGCAGCGCGCAAAGTCCATCTTGCGCAAAATTGCTTTAAAAAGCGTTTCATCTATATTATTTCTTTGAATAAATGCCTTCATATCACCCTGCACATCTACTGTATTTTGCGGCACATAGGAAATATGCAAACCATTTTCTATATGCACGTCCCCTGTAAACGGTATCTCCATGCCAAGCAGCAATTTCATAATGCTGCTTTTTCCGCTTCCGTTTTTTCCCTGTAAAGCAATCCGCTCTCCTGTACAAATTTCAAAATTTACATCAGAACACACGGCATGATGTCCGTAAGAAACAGATAGATCCTGCACGCGAACCAAGCAATTTCGATGATGTGTCAAAGGAAAGAGTTTCAAATCCTCCGCCTGCTCTATATTTTTCAGCAAATCGGACTTTTCCGCAATCGCTTTTTCCATTCGTGTTTCCGCCGCTTTGGAGCGCTTCATCATCTTTGCAGCCTTATGACCGATATACCCCCGATCTGGACTAAGCCCGGATTTTTGCGAAGAAAATTTGCTTTTTTCCGTTTGATCTGCCCATCTGGCAGTACGCTTTTGCGCATCTGACAAATCCCGGATTTGCCGTTTTAATTTTTCATTTTCCGAATATTCAAAGCCATCCTGCCGCTCTTTGTTTTCCCACCAAGAAGAGAAATTTCCCTTTTGTATTTCAATATTCGTTTTATTGATAGCCAGCACATGATCTATACATTGATCCAAAAGCATTCTATCGTGAGAAACAAGTAAAAATCCTTTTTTACGGCGCAGATATGCTCCTACCGTCTGCCGCACCTGAGCATCCAAATGATTGGTTGGCTCATCAATCAATAGAAAGCGATCTTCATTTAAAAATAACGCCGCCAGCAGTACTTTTGTTTGTTCACCGCTGCTCAGGGTTTGAAAAGAGCGATACAAAGCATCCTCCGACACATTCAAATAAGAAATTTCCCGCTGTATCTGCCAGATGGGTGCATCTGTCACGGTTTCTAATACAGCAAGCGTATCCAGCGTATCATCCGGCACCGGATATGGAAAGTAATCAACTAATACCGACTGCGTTATTGTTCCCTGGTACGGGTATTTCCCCATAAGAAGGTGCAGCAATGTGGTTTTTCCCCGCCCATTGCGTCCGATCAATCCAATTTTCCAATCTGTATCCAATTGAAAAGACACATTTTCAAATACGGTATCATAACTTCCATCATAAGCAAAAGTCAAATTTTGAATTCCAATTTGCGCCATAAATATCCTCCATTGCATAGTGCGATATTCGAAATTAAAAATGGGTGCAGGAAAGTTCATTCCTGCACCCACAAACAAATACGCAAACAGCGCCAATGCTTATGATATGAGAATCCCTGTAACTTTCCTGCCGGGACAAAAAGGCAACACAAAAAACACGCCTTCCATCGTCCCATAAAATTCAGCAAGAAAAATTACGCATTGATCCTCTCTCCATATTCTATCATTTTTTATTAGTATACCCAGCTTTTCCGGCTTTGTCAAGACTTCTGAAGCCCCTTTTCTCTTTTGTGTTGAAAAATGCTTATAAAATTTTACAATCGTCAAAATGACGGAATAGGCAGTGAGCCGGATAGCCCACTGCCTGATTAAACTGAAAGCTGCATTTACAGTTCTCTATAATATGGACAAATATTTTCATAATGTCCATTTTTTAGCCTGAACCCTTTCGGTATTGTTCCAAGTTGTGTAAAGCCCAGCCGTTCATATAAATGCCTTGCGTGCGTATTGCTCTCAACAACTGCATTAAACTGAATCACCATGAACCCAAGCCTTTTTGCATTGAGCAAGGAATCCTTTACTAATTGCTCTCCGATATGTTTACCTCTGCACGCCGTATTTACTGCATAGCTTGCATTGCAAATGTGTCCGCACCGTCCGACATTATTGGGATGCAGAATGTATAGACCAACAATCGCACCATTATCTTCTGCAACTCCGCAATAACTCTGTGAGCCGAAAAAAAGCAATCCATCCGCTTCATCCAGAACTTCTTCCTGTGGAAATGCGATACCATCTTCCACGACAGTATTCCATATTTTTAACATTTGTGATAGATCGTTTTCTGTGTACTCTCTGATTAGCATTTGCTTTTGCCACCTCCAAATTACGATTCATCGAGCCGATTATAGCACAATCCTTTTTCCGTTTCAAGCGGCTGTTAGTGAAATCGCCAGTGGCCAGAATCGCCGACACGAAAGAGAAAAAGGAAAAAAGAATCAGTTTCAGAATAAGCTTCTGCTGCTTCACGCAATAATGTTACCAGGTTTTTTCCAAGGATGTTTTGAAATCTACTGTATAAGGATTATCCTTACGGGTTTGTAAATCCTCATAAATTGCTCGGCGCTCCGCGCTGCTTTCCTCTGCCCAGTATTCATATCCGATCATATAACTATCTACCAAAGCATCCCATGAATCAAACATAGGCTGCACCTGCTGTGCAATCGCAAGAGAGCCATTCAGTGCTTCTTCTTCGGTATAATAACCTGCCAAATAGTAGAAGCTCATAAGATTCAACGCACGGCAATAGTCCCATCCAGCAATGGTATTATCACCAAATTTTTCATAAGCAGCATACCAATTCACATACATTGCAACTTCATCATCACTTTGTACAGTCAGATTTTCTCTGATAAATGCTGCTTTATCCGGTGCATCTCCCATACCTATTGATTGCAGATATGCCATATCTTCAGCAAACTGGGTACGGTGCCCTTCAGTCATAATCCAATCCAGCGTTTCCTCTGCGGAGGTACGATCTGTTACATCCCACCATTCTTTCAGAGAAGCAATCTCCACGGCTTGTATCATTTGCAGGCAGTCCCGCAAAACGGTTGTAGTCCCAGCCGTTCAGTTCAGTAAGAATGGCGTAGGAAGCGTTGATCCAACGAACCGTATCTGTAAGTTCCACGGTGGTCGCGTCCTTCACCTCGGGAGCTTTTTCTTCAAACTTCTCACAGGAAGCCTTGAAAGAATCAAGCATACTGTCTTTCCATGTATTAGCATAATACAATATTGCATAAAATGCATAATCACTTTCGCCGTATACGATACATACGTCCCCAGTCAAGCCTTCTATTTTCATTTTACCCTGGCATGCTGAAACATCAGACAATCCCGGAATAGAAAAACCGTCAATTGGCTCCGGATCGCTTACACCATAACTGCTCTCCAAAAGTTCCTGCATACCTTCCATATCATCTATCTGATACGTACCGTCCTTCGGAATCTGGAACAGAAACACGCCCTGATCACCGGATTTGTTGCCAACGCTAAGCATATTATCCAGTTCGGAATCCTGTTCTTCCCAATCCTGATTCAAATAAATGGTAGCTGTACCGTTTCCCAGTGAAAACGCTTTCATCTCCGGGATTTGTTTTTCTGATCCCGACAGCATACTGCCGCACCCTGCAAGTCCTGTAAGCGGCAGCGCCAGCATACAACAAGCAGCAACAAACCGCATCAACCATTTTTTGCTTTTCATATTGTCCATTTCCTTTCTAATTGTAAAAAAACGGGTTTGTTTTCACAAGCCCATTTTGGTGCAGATAAAAAGACTTAAAGCTCCGCCAATTTACCAAGCGCACCACTTAGCCTTGCTTTTTATTTTATAATAACATGAAAAGAATTGAAAGTAAAGGCATTTTGGCAAAAAGCATATTATAATAATCGAAGGCAACTTGTTTTTCGTTGGCTTAGAATCATTAAATCACCCTATTTACCACGAAACGAATTGGCGTCGTTTCTATCAATGTTTACAGCTATTGCATCCATTTCAAATAATAGATTATCGCGACACACATTCGCAATAACATTTATAGATGGAAAATCAGTGATATTCAGTTCCTCAATGATCTTTTTTAATAATTTATATGAGGAAGGATCTTTAAAAAAGCAGGTTGAGCAAACAATATCGGAAAAATCTAATCCAACATTATTTAATAAATTTTTTATATTTAAAAGTGTTCGCTTGATTTGCTGATACGGATCTTTAATATAAATAGTTTTTCCATGATTATCTATGCTAGCCGTACCCGAAATTTGCAACTCGGTAACATCATTATATAATATTTTTAATGCCCTTGAAAAAGTCGGTTGATATAAATAACTTTTGCCTTCAGTCTCGTTTTGATATTTGTTATAAATACGTTCAATGGTCAGACCTTCTTTTTTTCACAACAGTAAAACTCCATACTGCAATTTTTATTTTTACCTTTTCCTTCTATGCAAGTGCTTGCAGGTAATTGATTTGAATTCCAAGCAAAATACAGTTTACGTACTGCAAATACCCGTTTTAAAAAGAATTTTGATCTTATCAACAGTATAAAATAATAATGGCTCTATCGGACGTTTTGCCAAGTATAATCGATATATTTTTATAAATTGTCTAAAGAAGGTTGCAGACACAAGGAGATAACACGGATAATAGCTCTACCTGTAAATAATTCAGCTTTTAAAAGCAGCCAAAACTTAACAGATTACTCTGGTTCGAGATGCAAAGAAAAAGCGCCTATGTCAATATAGACACAACCGCTTTTTCCAGTTTCATGTATCAAACAAAAATATCTTGTTCGTGCACATTCGGATTTAATTTTAAAGCTTTAACGCAAATACTTACCCAAAATCTTCATGAAGAGATCCATATCAAGAGGTTTAGCAATATGGTTGTTCATGCCGCTTTTCAAAGCGTTTTCCTTATCTTCCTCCATTGCGTTGGCTGTCATAGCAATGATAGGAAGCTTTTTTACATCCTGCCGCGGCATGGCTCGAATAGTACGGGTCGCTTCATAGCCGTCCATTACTGGCATCTGCACATCCATAAGGACCGCATCGTAATAATACTCCTCTGCTCGGCTCACCATGTCTACTGCATCAGTACCGTCCGGCGCAAGTTCCACGATAAAACCGGTCTCCTCAAGTATTGCTTCAGCAATTTCACGGTTAAGTTCATTGTCTTCTACAAGTAAGATCCGCTTGCCGCTAAAATCCGCATGCGTCCAGGAGGGCTGCTCCTCTTCCTTTTCAACCATATTGTTGGCTGACAACAGGGCAGCCTTTAAATCAGACATGAACAAAGGCTTGGCACAAAAGGCAGTCACCCCCGCCTGTTTTGCCTCTGCCTCGATATCCGTCCAGTCATAAGCAGTGAGAATAATGATTGGAGTATCTTCACCCACAGCGGCGCGGATACTTCGACAGGTTTCGATCCCGTTCATTTCCGGCATCTGCCAGTCGATGATATAGGTATGATAAGAATCCCCTTCGGCGTGGGCGCTTTTTACCCGATATACCGCTTCTTTACCCGATGTAGTCCATTCCGCCCGCAATCCAATCTGTTTCAGCATACGGGTCACGCTCTCACAGCTGTCACAATCATCATCCACTACAATAGCCCGTAAGCCCTCCAGTTCCTTAATCTTGGCGGCATGCTTCTCCACATCCTGAAGTTTCAAACTCAGTTTCACACGAAATTCACTGCCTTTTCCCTTTTCACTATGGACAGTTATGGAGCCTCCCATCATTTCTACAATATTTTTGGTAATGGCCATGCCCAGTCCTGTTCCTTGTATACCACTCTTAGTAGCACTGGCTTCCCGCTCAAAGGGCTCAAAAATATGCTCTACAAAATCTGAAGACATACCAATTCCGTTATCCTTGACAATAAATGTATAGTCACCGTATCCCCGGTGGAAGGTGGTTTCCTGCCGAATATGAAAACTTACCGTACCGCCTGCCGGAGTATACTTCACAGCATTGCTCAACAAATTTACAAATACCTGACTCAGCTTTAGAGAATCAGCTATAACATCTTCGTTGTTCACATCATAGGTATCAATAAACAAATCCAGTTGTTTGGCTTTTACCTGCGGCTGAATAATACTCACAAGATTATGAGTCAGTTCCGAAATGTTGCACTCCTGCTCTTTGATCTGAACCTTCCCGCTTTCAATGCGGCTCATATCCAGAATATCATTGATTAGACTCAAGAGATGATTGCTGGAAGACAGAACCTTTTGCAAACAATCCTTCACCTGATCTTGATTCTCAATATGGCTGATGGCAAGAGTAGTAAAACCAATGACAGCGTTCATAGGGGTACGAATGTCATGAGACATATTGCTGAGAAAAGTGGTTTTTGCCTTATTCGCGTGCTGAGCCTGCATCAGCGCTTCCTGAAGCGCCTGTGTCTGCGCCCGCTGTTTCTGAACCTGCGCCGTTATATCCTTGCACAGAACCATGACAATGATATCTCCGCTAACATCGTCCCGTGTCATAATAAAAGACTGCCGCACGCACATAGGCTGATCCGCATTCAGATTACTCCAGTAGTCCACGTTAACCTCCATCTCTCCCTGCTCAAAGCGGCGCATAAGCTGTTCCGGATTGACTTCAGCACAGAATTCCTCCAAAGATTCTTCCATCACAAAGGACTTCCACTTTTCAAAATATGCCGCGGCGGAACAAGGAGTTGTCAATCCGACTTTTTCCATAAGGGATACCTGCCGACCATTGACAACGCGCGTGACGTCATGTTCGATGAGATCCTGTGTGAGGTTCAACTCGAAAGCGCAGAAAGCAGTGGAGGTAATAGCGATACGATACTGCCGTTCTTTTCGGTTCATTATGGACAGCGCTTTTTGGTTTTGAAGCTCTCTCTGTTTCATCTCAGTAATATTTTGCCGGACATACAGCATTCGAACAGCGCGTCCTTCTTCACGCTGGAGGCACACGGCAATGAAATGCTCCCACTCCTCTTTGCCGTTTCGGCAGACATGACATTCATAAGTGAAGGTATCCATATCTGAGAGAATTTTCACAATAGAAGCGGGTTCAAATGTCTGACGGAATTGCTCCTTTTCACTATCCCCAATAATGTCCTGCGTATGGATTCGTATCAAATCGTCATAGGACCCCTCCATCGCCAGACTGGTGCTCACAGGCCGGATCCCCGCCGTATAAGAATATTTATTGGATTTCAAATCCACAGTCAGATAGCGTGAAGAAAAAAGTGTATTCAAGCCGTCCAGAACATAGCTGAACTGTTTGTTTTGCTTTTGAAGTCTGTTTCGCTGTCTCCAATTGCGAATTAACAACACAAAAATATAGGCGGCAAACAAACAAATAAGAATCAATTGCAAAATCATGCCGGCATGGTTCGCCTCACGAACCATAGCTTGTGTCACGCTTTTCGGGAATGCTTGGACCAATATGTATTCACTATTTGGTATATGCAGCAAGCACAGATTATCCGACAGACTGCCTGGAGCGCACATAAAACTGGTGTCTTCCGCATCACTTCTGAAAGCCTCCCAAACGGCGTCTGCAGTCTTACTGTCGATACTTCCAAAATCATGCAATATATCCGGCAGAAGTTTATCATTATTGCCGCCTGTGGAATTAGCAATGATTCTTCCCTCGCGCGTACAAAGAAATGCGTCTGCCGATTCGCCAAAATAGCTGGTATGCAGCATATCCCGCAGATAATCCTCCGCGAAATACATTCCTAACAATACTCCAATCGTTTCCTCTTCATATTTAACAGGAGCATAGAATACCACCATCATTTGACCGGACAGTCTGGACTCCACAACCTCCAGACCGCTTTTGTCCTGCATTCCGCTAACAAAATAGTTTCGGTCACGGCTGTCATTGGTCTGACCGTCAGACGCTAAATTAAGACCGTCAGCGTTAGTAAAGCAGATAGCATCAAACGCCGCGTTTTCCTCCATTCCCTTTAAAATCTCTGCGCCTATCTCTGGTCGGCTTGTACCGGAGCCGAGCAAATAGGAATAATTGCGCATGCGAAGAAGCGCATTATCGAACTCGCTTTTAACATGATGAGAAGTTTGCTTTGCAGAATCCATAGCATAATTCAGATTCTGTTTTTCAATGCGTCGGTTGTTTGTAGTAGAATACCAGTAAAACAACACACAAATCGCTGTCAGCAGTACGCAGATATATAGTATATTTTGCCATGTTTTATTCGTTTTACTCATAAAAATCTCCTTTTGATAAACCTATATATTTTCTGTTTCCACATAATTTTTATACTTTTTAATCGCATTTACCGTTTTATCATAATCATGGGATACCACTGAAAAAATTTCTGACGCTTTTTCGCAATCGCCCTCTCTTAGCGCTTCCGTCATTTGTTCAGCGCTATGATATAAAAGTGTGAATGAAAGATTCTGGCAAACGCCTTTTAACGTATGTGCTGCCCGAAAAGCTTCTTCTTTATTTTGATTTGTTATAGATTCCCGCAGCATAAAAAAGCTCGCGTCATCCAAAAATTTTAAAATAAATTTTTTTATAATTTTTTCACTGCGCAGTCTGCTAAGCACATCTTCAAAGTCTCCTCCTAAACATTGATAGCATTCTTTCAAGTCCATAAAATATCTCCTTTTTCTCTATTCCCTGTTTACTTCAAGCAAAATCCCGGCAAACCCGATTTGCTTAGGCTTATTTTCCGATGTCCATATTGTTTTAATAACACAATGAAAATTAACTTCTTTATCGTTAATGAAAAGCCTGATATCCGTGTTGACGTCGGGATGGTTGTGGGATGTTTTGGCAAGTTTGCAAACAATACGATGAATGTCCGGCTCCTCAAGTAATTTTGAAAAAATCGGATCACTTTTAGGAGATATTACATTTTTGTCTAATCCAATCTTTTCCGCCCCGCGGGAATTTAATGTAAGCGTCTCCGTATTATTGTTATATGAAAACAGAATATCACGGGATATTTCTGTATAAAATCCGTTTTTCTGTTGTTCAAACGTAAAAAGATCAGCAGATAGCGGTGAAGTTAAATGATATTGATTCAGTTTCTCGCGTGCATCCTGAATCATTTGAAATTCATCCTCATAAACAGCAACACTGGATTGAACTTTTGCTATCGCGTCGCCTATTTGAACCAGACAATCTAACAATAAAGGATTAAAACTTCCGCACTCTCCTTTTATAATCATATGTACAGCTTGTTCATGTGAATATGCCCTTTTATAGCAGCGCTCACTGGTCAAAGCGTCATATACATCCGCAATCGACACAACCTGGGCGGATATCGGAATCGCATCCCCTGCCAACGCATCCGGATACCCCTGCCCGTCATAACGTTCATGATGCCAGCGGCATATCTCATAAGCTGTCTTCACAAGCTTGTTTTTTTGTTCCTCTTCCGACAAGCTCAACAACATTTGCGCGCCTGCCAGTGTATGAGATTTCATTATTTCGAATTCCTGCACGGTCAGCTTACCCGGCTTATTCAGTATTTCGTCAGGAATAGAGATCTTACCGATGTCATGTAACGCAGAAGCGGTAGAAATCAATGAAATATCAGATGAACTTAAGGAATAACGTTTTGTCATTTTTACAAGCTGTTTCAGCAAAAGCTCGGTGATGCTTTCCACATTTGTAACATGACGTCCGCTTTCTCCGTTTCTGAACTCTACAATATGCGACAAAATAGAAATCATCAGCTTATTGTTTTTCTGCTGCTCGTATATCTGCTCGATTACCAAATCTTCCAGTTTGTTTTGTTTGTCATACAAAAGCATAGTATTTGAAACGCGATGGTGCACAACAGTTGGATCAAACGGTCGGCTGATATAGTCAAAAGCGCCCATTTCATATGCTTTTTTCATATTTTCACCGGAATCATCCGAAGATATCATAATAACAGCCGTTCCCTCAAGCATACGGTATTTTCCCATATATGCAAGAACAGAAAACCCATTTGCCCTTGGCATTACAATGTCCAAAAGCACAATCGAAAATTCAGCGGAACGCTGTCGCAAAATTTCTATTGCTTCTTTACCGTCTGAAGCTTCCTCAACTATATACTGATTTTCAAGAATTTCAACCAAAAGCGCCCTATTAAATTCCGAATCATCCACTATTAGTATTTTTTTGTTTATCATACTGTTTTCGCCTATTATCTCCATCATATTTGTTCATGTATGCCTAAACCGATTCAGCAGAAACTAACTCTGTTTTTACCTTTCGATTTAGACTTATACAGCTGCCTGTCTACTTCGAACAAAATTTCTTCCACATCCATCACTGTATTTTTTTCGATGTATACAGCCCCTATGCTTATGGTTATTCTTATATCGTCATATTCCTTATATCGGTAATTTGTCATCTCCACCGATTTTCTAATCTTTTCCAAAAGAGGCTTCGCCTCTTCTATGTTAGAAAACGGAATAAATGAAAAAAACTCTTCGCCTCCCCACCGACATAAAATATTATTTCCAATTGTCTCGCGTATTGTATCCACAGATCGGCAAATAATTTCATCTCCGGCAAGATGCCCGTAAGTATCATTGACGCGTTTAAAATCATCAATGTCAATCAAAAAGACAAGGCTTGCAGTCGGCATAGGTTTGCCGTTATATCTCTCTATAAAATGCTTGTCAAACCAAATCCGATTTGCAGCGCCTGTCAAACTGTCCCTTTCGGCAATGTCCTGCAGTTTTCTCTGAATTTTCAGCATTTCCTGAAAGCCTGTCCAGCGTAACGCTTCCACACAATATCCAACTGAAAAAATTACCGCATATGCAACTGGAAACATGATGTAAAACTGCTCTGAGTATTCATAAAGCAAAAGTCCCTTGCCAAACGGAGACCATAAAAGAAGCAATACCACAAAAAGCATTACTGCAGAAAGTGTTGCCCCACGTTTCAGACCAAGCAAACTCATTCCGCAGGCAGGCAAAAATAAAATCCAAAAAGAACCATACCCTGCCGTTCCTCCTGTAACCAGTAAAACGATAAGAAAACCAATCAATAAACACGCAAATATTATATAATGCATAAGGCTTGCTTTCTTTACTGTCCGCAGAATAAAATAATTGATAAAACAAATTGCACTAAAAAATATATCTATACCTGCCAAAACAGATCCGACTATAAATAGATTCAGAATTCCCATCAACAAGCATATGCTGCCAAGCATAGACATTAGCATTACAGTCTGCAAAAAATATCTGCCATCCTCGTCTGCCAGACTTTTTTTATCCGATCCAAAAATATAATAAAATAACTTGTCCATTACGATTCCCTCAATGTTTGAAAAATAAGCTTAGTTGGCTGCCAGTCTGTCAAATTATGTGTTCCTCCATTCTTATGTCAACCCGTTGTTATCTTTATATGGTATTGGTTCCGTACATCCGTATTTATTGTATCGTAAACCCATAAAAATAATACAATTATAAGCGTCAAAAAGGATGCTGACATATTCCGTTACATATCTACTGCTTATTATAATTTAATAAAAATCTCTGCGCCTCTTTCTGAGGCAAAACACGCGAATAATAAAATCCCTGGATATAGTCGCTGCCTG